>JASHQD010000645.1 GCA_030037755.1 Terriglobia bacterium | reverse complement strand
GATCGCGCACGCCGACGTTGAGGGTGCGCGCGTCTTCGAGCGCCGCCATCACTTCCTGCTCAAACGTGAACTGGTGCACGATATCGCCAAGGGGCGCCTTCACGCGTGGGTCGAGTTCGACGCGCAGCGGTTGCTGGTAACTGTGGCCGTTCACCGTGAGGCGCACAACGTACTCGCCCGGCAGCGCCATGGGGCCGCGGGGAGAAAAGAACCCGCCGCCACCAGCGCCGCCCGCGAGTCCGGGCGCCGAGTATCTCAAGTCCCAGACAAAGCGGTTCATGCCCGCCTTTTTGGTGAGCATCATCGGCTCCGGAAACCAGTTGCTGGTCACCACGGGCGCGCGCTGCTGACGCGGAGGCCGGTCCGCGCTCGAAAACGTCCGGATCGTCTTACCCTGCGCATCGAGAATCTCGAGCGTGATGTTGCCCGCCGGCTCGGGCTTCAGCGCGTAATCGATGACGGCGCCAACCGGCGGATTTCCGGCTGTCGCTTCTTCCACCGGCAGGGGCGTGCCCTCGAACGGGCGCGGGCGCAGGCGGACGGCGGGCGCCGGCTTGAAGAGATAAGCCTCCGTATCCGCGATTTCGCCGTTCAATTCGCGCAGCGGCTCCATGTCATCCAGAATCCAGAATGAGCGCCCATGAGTGGCGACCACCAGGTCATTGCCATGCACCACGAGATCGTGCACCGGCGCCGCTGGAAGATTCAATTGCAGGCTCTGCCAGTGATCGCCATCGTCGAAGGAAACGAACACGCCCAACTCGGTGCCCGCGAACAACAGGCCTTTCCGAAGAGGGTCTTCGCGCACCACGTGGACGTAGCCGACCGGCGGGAGCCCGCTGTCGACCTCCTGCCACGTGCGCCCATAGTCGTGAGTGCGCAGGATGTGCGGCGCGTCATCGTCGAGGCGGTGCCGGTCGACGGCAGCATAGGCGGCGCCGGCGTCAGAGTGCGAGGCGTCGATCAGGCTGACCCGGCTCCACGGGCTGACGCCCGGCGTTACGTTTTTCCACGTCTTGCCGCCGTCCTGGGTTAGCTGGATCTGGCCGTCGTCGGTGCCGGCCCAGACCTCGCCGGCATCGAGCGGCGAGGGCGCGAGCGTATATACAGTCCCGCAACCTGTTACCTTCATGAAATCGGTGGGACCGCCGCCCACGGGCGGCTGCGGACCCGCTGCCGCACGCGTCAGATCCGGGCTGATGGTCTGCCAGTTCGAACCGTCGTCCAGGGTTTTCCAAACCACTTGCGAACTGAAGTAGAGCGAGCGCGGATCCTTAAGCGAGAAAATGATCGGCGACGTCCAGTCGAAGCGGAACCCGTTGCCCGGGAAGCAGCCTGAGCCGCTGCCGAAATTGGGCACGGTGCCGATAGCCGGCGAAATGTTCTGGACCTGGCGGGTGCTCTTCCACAGCCGGTCGATACCGCCATAAGTGTCGCCGCCGATCACGATGTCGGGATGCAGCGGATCGGGCGCCATGTAGCCGCCTTCGCCGCCGGCCGTGGCCCAGGTGTCGCGAAAGCTGATCGACATCGCATCGCTGCGGCTGGCCACTTCGATGCTGCCCGAATCCTGCTGCGCGCCGTAGACGTGATACGGAAATTCATTGTCAGTTACGACGTGATAGAGCTGCGCGGTGGGCTGGTTGTACCACGAGCTCCAGGTCTCGCCGCCGTCCATGCTCACCACGGTTCCCTGGTCGCTGGCCACGATCATGCGCTCGGGGTCCTGGGGATTGATCCACAACAGATGATAGTCGTCTCCACCGGGCGCGCCTTTAATGGGCGCGAAGTTCGCGCCGCCGTCCGTGGAGCGATACAGCGCGGTGTTCGCGACGTACACTGTGTTTGGATCCTTGGGGTCGAGGGTCACGATGCTGAAGTACCACGCGCGTCCGTCGATGCGCGGATCGGACGAGACGTGCTTCCAGCCCGCGCCGCCATCGTCGGAGCGGTAAAGGCCGCGTGTCTGAGCTTGATCGGTGTCGATCAGCGCGTAGACGATTCGTCCCTGGCTGCCCTGCGCGACCGCGAGTCCGATGCGATGCACCGCGCCCGAGGGAAGCCCGTTCTGAAGCTGGCTCCATGTCGCGCCGCCGTCGGTGGATTTGTAAATCGCGCCACCCGGCCCTTCGATCGGTCCATAGACGCTCCACGGCGGACGACGCGCTTGCCACAGCGAGGCGTAGACAATCTGGCCGGTTTCGGGGTCGGCGGCGAGATCGACTGCGCCGGTGTTCTCGTCCTTATAAAGCACCTTGTTCCACGTTTGCCCGCCGTCGGTGGAACGATAGACTCCGCGCTCCGGATTCAGTCCAAAAGGATGCCCGAGCGCGGCCACGAGGACGGTGTTCGGATCGTGCGGATCGACCAGAATTCGGCCGATGGCGCGCGTCTCATCGAGCCCGACGTGCTGCCACGTGCGGCCCGCGTCCGTCGACCTGTAAACGCCGTCGCCCATCGACGTGTCAGAACGAATGTCTGCTTCACCGGTTCCCACATAAATCACATTCGGGTTGGATGGAGCGACAGCAATGGCTCCGATGGATGCGATGGGTTCGCTGTCGAAGATCGGGCGCCACACCAGACCGCTGTCGGTGCTCTTCCACACACCGCCCCCGACGCCACCGAAGTAATAAACGTCGGGCTGGCTCGGCACCCCCGCAGCCGCAACGGCGCGCCCGCCCCGAAAGGGTCCGATGAGGCGCCATTTCAGTCCTGCCAATAGACTGGAATCGAACTGGCGAGTACTCATCTGTGCGCCAAAGCCGGATCGGTTTCGGGAATTTGCGCCGGCCAGCAGGGCCAAAACAGCGACGAGCGTGCAGAGAATGCGTGAGCGCGATTTAAACATAGCGGGGAAGTATAGCACCGCAGGTTGGAGCGGTGGAGCGGGTTCAAGGAAGTGGCAAGTGACAAGTTGCGAGTGGCAGCGAGTGGCAAGTGGCAAGTGACGAGTGGCGAGTGAGAAGTGGCGACGCAGCCGAAAAGGAAGCGAGCGAGCGTTGAGAATCAGCAATCGGCAATCGGCAATCGACAATCAGCAATCAGCGATCGGCAATCGAAAATCCGCAATCGGCAATCCGAAAGCCTTGCACTCCCCACGTTCTTTGCATACTCTCATTGGTTCGACTATCAACCGAGGAGAAGCCAATCCATGCGACTACGGACCCGAAGTGTGCTGGCCGTGATATCGAGCGCGATCGCGCTCCTGCCGCTGGCAAATCATCGCTATGCCGCCAAGGACAAAAAACCGAAGCCCGCGCCTGTGGCCGAAGCTGCCCCGCCTGCAGTCACCGCGCCCGAGATTCCCGATCTCGAGTTCATCACGCGCCTGCGCGACGAGGAATTCGCCCACGGACAGGTGATGGACATCATGAGCCATCTTACCGACGACATCGGGCCGCGACTCACCGGATCGCCCAACATGAAGAAGGCGAACGAGTGGACGCGCGACGAGCTTACAAGATACGGCCTGGTAAACGCCCACGTCGAGCCTTGGGGCACCTTCGGACGCGGCTGGGCGTATCAGCTCTGCGAAGTGCGCATGGTTTCGCCGGATTACATGCAGATGCTGGCGCTGCCCGAGGCTTGGACGCCGGGGACGAACGGTCCCGTGACCGGCGACGTGGTCCACATGGTCGCAACCACCAGCGCCGATCTCGACAAGTACAAAGGACAGCTCGCGGGTAAGATCGTGCTGCTCGGCGAAGCGCGCGTGCCCGATCCGATCGAGAAGCCCGAGTTCGTCCGCTACGACGACGCCGAACTGGCGAAGCTCGCCCTCTTCGAGATTCCAGGCGGACGCGGTCCCATTAATCCGGCCATGCGGCAGCAGTTCATGCAGCGCTTTCAATTTCAGCAGGAGCTGAACAAGTTCCTCGCGGATGAGCATGTGGCCGCCGTGCTCGAGATCACGCGGCAGCCGGGCCAGGACGGCACCATCTTCGTGCAATCGGGCGGCCCCTACGACAAGGGGAAGACCATTGGCTTTCCCAAGATCACGCTCTCGGTGGAGCACTTCGGACGCCTCGCGCGCCTGGTGGACAAGAAAGTCCCGGTGCAGGTTGAGGTCAATGACCAGGTGCAGTTTTACGATGACGACGATCAGGCGTACGACACCGTCGCCGAAATTCCCGGCGCCGATCCCAATCTGAAAGAGCAGCTCGTGATGCTGGGCGGTCACATGGATTCATGGCATGCGGGAGAAGGCGCGACCGACAACGGCGCCGGTGTGGCCGTGGCCATGGAAGCCGTCCGGCTGCTGAAGCAACTCGACGCGCAGCCGCGACGCACCATTCGCGTCGTACTTTGGTCGGGCGAAGAAGAAGGCTTGCTCGGATCGCGCGGATATGTGAAGAACCACTTCGGATCGCGCCCGGAATCCACCAGCCCGCGCGATCAGAACGTCCCGTCGTTCATGCGTCCGCCGGCGGGTCCGCTGCAGTTGAAGCCGGAGCAGAAGCTGGTGTCGGTCTATTTCAACCTTGACAACGGAACGGGGAAGATCCGGGGAGTGTACTTGCAGCAGAACGCCTCTGCCGCGCCGATCTTCGAGAGGTGGATGAAACCCTTTAACGATCTCGGCATGACCACGCTGACCATGCGCAACACCGGCGGCACAGACCATCTCTCGTTCGACGCCGTCGGTATTCCGGGATTCCAGTTCATCCAGGACGACATGGATTACGAAACGCTCACGCACCACTCGAACCTGGATGTGTATGAGCACATCCGTCCCGACGACATGAAGCAGGCGTCGGTGATCATGGCCGACTTCGTCTACAACGCGACCATGATGGACGCGATGTTCCCGCGCAAGCCGATGCGTCCGGATGAGCCACGGCCGGGAGCGGAGGGCGCGCCGGCAGGTCCGGGTCCGGCCACACCCGCGCCCAGCGCGCAGACTCCGCCCGCTCAGCCTCATCGCTAGAGTGCAGGGAGCGCGGGCATCCCTGCTCGCAGGGAACTCGCCCCCTGGGGTCAGCTCGTGGACACTTCGCCAACGTTGAGACCTTCGACTACGACCCGTGGCCGCTCGCCGCGCGTGTCCGCGTCGCGCAATTCGATCTGAATGGTCCGATGCTCGCCCGGCATCAGGGCGATGTAATTGTCGCTGTAAATCGCCGGCAAAATGCGATCGCCGCTCGTCTCGCGTACGACCTTCAGGCGCACCATCAGCGCCGGCTGGCTGGACCTGTTGCGCACATCGGTCGTCAATTGCCAAATTCCATCCTTCCGATTGACTTGCGTCGCCGCGGCGAGATTCGCCTTGGGCAGGCCGCGGATTGCGCGGTAGTTGCCTTCCTCGTTTGCGCGCAGGTAGAAATTCGTCGAGACCACGCCGCTCTGACGCGTCAACGTCAGACTTAGGAAATGCACAGGCGTCAGGCCCGCAGGATATTCCATCTTGATGCAGGAATTGACGGTGTCTTCGGCGCTGTCGAGCGTCGTTGACTTGTCCCATTGCTTCGTGCCGTCCAGATTGAGAATTTCGACCTGCGCAGTCAGTCCGCGCTGGTTCCCGCCGCTGTAATTCACCACCTCGATGCTTTCGCTCACGGGATTCCACTGGATGTGCAGCGGCTCCGATCCCTTCTTGCAGCCGAAGTAGGCGGCGGTAGGCTCGAAATAGTAGTCGTACGTCTGCCAGACGAACGACGGCCAGCACGGATGACTCATCCAGAGCAGCAGGCCCATGCGATGCTTGCTCTGCGATTCGAACATGGCGCGATAGCCTTCGTAGTTGATGAACTGGGCGAGCGTCACCCATTCCTCCACGCTCGTCGCGCCGCCATAGCCTTGCTCGATCATGGTGCGGAATCCGGCGCCGCCCTGCGCGCCCTCAAGAGTGAAATCGTGCAGACCCCAATCGAGTCCCTGCGGCCACAGGGCGCTCGCGGGCATCATGGCGCGCACGCTCTCGATCGGCGGGATGTTCGGCATGCCCATCTCGCTGTGGAATTTCGGATCGGCGCCGAAGCTGAAATAGAAACTCAGCGGCATGGCCTGATAAGGTCCGTGGCCGCTGACCACGTTGTCAGCGGAACTTGGGATATAGTGCAGGCCCGGATGCAGATCGGCGATCGCTTTTTGCAGGCCGTCCTCGAGCGGCTTGGGCGGAAAGCCTTCGTTGCGCCCGCAGTAGAGGCCGATCGAGGCGTGATTGCGGATGCGCAGAATCAGGTCGCGCGAGTTGCGCAGGAACATGTCATCATCGGCCGGATCAGGTCCATCCCAGGGATTCGCCAGCCAGAAATCCTGCCAGACCATCACGCCGTGCCGATCACAGGCTTCGTAGAAAGCGTCGCCGCCGATCTGCCCCACCCAGTTGCGGATCATGGTGAAGTTCATGTCGCGGTGGTAGCGCGCGGCGGCGTCGAATTCGCGCGCGCCATAGCGCAGCATCGACTCGCCGAAGCCCCAGTTGCCGCCGCGGCCGATAAATCGCCGGCCATTGATCCAGATTTTGAGCGCGCCGCCCTCTTCGCTGTATGTCATCTGGCGCACGCCGGCTTGGAGCCTCCGTGTGTCCGAAGGCTGGCCGCCGGTTTCGGCGGTCAGGTGGACGTCATAGAGGTACGGATCGCCGTAGCCGACGGGCCACCAGAGCTTGGGATTCTGCAAGCGCAGCTCCGGCGTGTTCGACGGGTCCAGCTTGACGTGCGTTCGCGCAGATGCTTCGAGCGTCACGCGCCGCGAGAAATCCACTTCGCCGAATTTGCCGTGCAGCGTGGCCGTCACTGGCCTGGCCTCGTGATTGAGCAGGTCAACTTCGATGCTGACGTCGGCACGCGATGTGTCGGGCAGCGGTAGGGTCGTGCTGACAAATGAATCTTCGATCGTCACCGGGCCGCTGAAGGTGAGATAGACAGCGTCCCAGATGCCGGTGTTGCGCCCGCGAATGGTCGGAATCCAATCCCAGCCGATCGAAGCGTGGTAGGTGGGATTGTCGAGGCCCAGCGCGCCGCCGTTCTTGCCGGTGGATTCGAAGGTCTTCTGTTTGACGCTGCCCGGCGTCGCGTTCTTCTCCACGCGAACGGCAAGCGCGTTCTTTCCGGGGGCGAGCTTGCCGGTCACGTCAAAGCGGCCGCGCATGAATCCGCCTTCGACGCGGCCAAGCTTTTCGCCGTTCAGAAAGACGTCGGCCTTCCAGTTGACGCCATCGAGATTAAGCCAGGCGCGATCGCCGGGGCGCAGCAGCGGCGCGTCGAACTCCGTTCGGTACCAGAAGTCGGCGTAGAAGAAGGAATCGGAGATGAGCAACTGGTTCTGGCCGTAATTCGGATCGGGAATCGCGCCGACGTTCAGATAGGAGGTGAGCACCGTTCCCGGCACGGTGGCGACCACCCAATCGCTGTCGTTGAACCCAGGCTTCGACAGCGCCTCTCCGCCCGCAGGGGTCAGGGAATCGCGCTGTAAACGCCACGCGCCGCCCGCAAGATCGATGCGGCCGTCGGCGGTTGCAGACGGCTCTGGTTTCGGCTGCGGCACGAATCCGCCGCGCCCATAGACTTCGAGTTCGCTCAGGATGTAGCCGTAGGGCGACGTAGGCCGCGTCATCAGCACGCGGACGTATCGGCCACGGGCAGGTTGCGCGACCTTGATATCGTCGATCGAGCCGGTCCCCGCGGGCAACGGCTGGATGTCGCGCCAACTCGCGCCGTCGCCAGATACTTGCAGCGCGCCCTCGGCCGCGCGCGCGATCCAGTAGAGCGCGACGCGATCGAATTCGCAGGGCGCGCCGAGATCGACGTAGACCCATTCCTCGTCGAGGCCGGCGCTCATCCACGCGCTCGTGAAATCGTAAGGTCCGCCGATCTCGACGCGCTGGCTCCCGCGGAAGAACGCGACCTCGCCGATCTGCCAGCGCATGCCGAATGCGAATCCGGGCGCGTGGGCAGCTTCGC
>JASHQD010000644.1 GCA_030037755.1 Terriglobia bacterium | reverse complement strand
AGGGAGCTGTAAAGGATGCGGACGATTCCCAGCAACACCAGAATCGAAACGCCGCCGATGATCCAGCGCGTGGACCATTTTGACGGTGATGGGGTCCGGTTCGTGCGATCGATCTTCAGGCCTTGCAGATCAGCGGACATTTCACTCTCTCGCGTGTCTCAAAAACTCGAAATTCGAAAATCGACACTGGGCGGACTCCGAATTTCGATTTTCGAGTTTCGCATTTCGACTTTCGGGTTTCGAGATCTCTGCCTCGCCACCTCACGATTGCCTCAGCGCCGCGACAATCTCCTTTCGCGCCGCTCCGAACGACGGGAACAATCCGCCGAACGCTCCGAGGACCAGCGCGAAGATCACGCCGTCCAGCATGATCTGCGGCGTGACCCTGAAATTGAATGCGGTCTGGCTGAACGTCGAAAAGTTGCCGATGCTGGTGGTGACGCCGTTCAGTGGAAGCGCCAGCACGCATCCGAGCAGACCGCCAAGAAGCGAAAGCAGCAGCGCCTCGATGAAGAAACTCAGCAGGACGGCGCCGCGCGAAAATCCAAGCACCCGCAGCGTGCCGATTTCGGCGGTTCGACGCGCGACGGCAGCGTACATCGTGTTCATGGCGGCAAAAGCGCTGCCCACGGCCATGATAATCGAGCAAAAGATTCCCAGGAACTCGACGGGCGCGCCCGAACTTGTCTGCGAGTCGTAGTACGCCTTCTCCGACATCGCCGTCATGTTAAGCTGCTGATCGTTCTGGATGTTGTTGATCAGCGCCGCCGCGGCCACAGGGTCGGTCGCCTTGACGAGTGCGGAACTGAGCACCTCGGGGCGATGCTGATCGGCGCTCAGCGCATTCAGGTCAGCGAAAATCTCGCTGTCCGTCGCGCGGTGGCTTTCGGCCATCACGCCTACCACGTCCCAATCCCACTGCCCGATGCGTATTTTGCCGCCTACCTGCGCCTGAGGATAGCCCTTCGCGATCGAACTGCCCGTCACAAGCTCGCGGCGTCCCGTCTGGAACCACCGTCCTTGTGCGATCTGTAGTCCGCTGCGCAGCTCGATTCCGACCGGGGTGAGTCCGCGAAGTGTGATGTTTTGGCCGTCAGGATTCGACGCATTCGCCAGATTGATGATGGTGACCATCTCGAGAGATGCCAACGGCTGCCCCGAGGTGTCGCGCGCGATGCCCGGCTTCTCTTTCACCACCTGAAATCCGGTGCGGGTGAAGTTGCTCACCAGTTCCGTCGTAGACCCGTTGCGCAGCACCAGCACATGCAACGGATCGCCGGTCGCGTGCAGCGATGAATCGAGCCCGTTCACCAGCGCCAGGATCGCCAGCAGCACAGCCACGGTGAGGGCGATCCCGAGCGCGGTCATGATGGTGGTTGTCTTCCTCACCAGCAGATTGCGGAAGTTGTATGAGACGGGGATCGCCATGTTGAAATCCAGTCGAGAAGTCGAGAGTCAAGGGTTATGAGTTAAGCGTTGAGAGTCGAGAGTCGAAGGTCGAAAGTGTACAGTCGACAGTTCAAAGTTGACAGTTCACAGTCAACTGTCCACGAGTGATGCGTCTCGTTTAGACAATTGCCAGCCAACCCTCGACTGTCTACTCCCTATTCGCTATTCGCTACTCCCTATTCCCTATTCCGAACTTCTCAACGCGTCGACGATCGAAATCCTCGACGCGCCGAATGCCGGGATGAATGCGCTGGCCAATCCGATCAGTGCGGCCAGCAGCAAGCACAATCCCGCAACCGGCGGCACGATCGTCAGATTCTTGAACTGCGGGAAGAATCCGACGCCGGGCATGTGCTGGACGCCGAATGCCAGCAGCGACGCGAGGGCCAGTCCGAGCACTCCGCCGGCGGCCGCAATCGTCGCCGCTTCGCCCAGGATGATTCCCAGGATCGCGCCCCGCGTATATCCGAGCGTCTTCAGCACGCCGACCTCGCGGACGCGTTCGCGCACCGACATGGCGATGGTATTCGCTGACACCAGCAGAATGGTGAATGTCACGGCGGCGCAGATGCTCAGCAGGAACGCCTTCACATTGCCGAGATAGGAGACGAAACTCAGGAAAAATGCGCTCTCCGACTCGGTCTTGGTCTGCACGGGCGACTCATGAAACATATCGTCGATTGCCTGCTCCACCTTCGGCACGTCGTCCTTGGAGTCCACGAGGATATCGAACGTGCCAGCCTGTCCGCGGCGACCGATGGGCAGGCTCTGCTCAAGATACTCGCGATTGAAATACATGTACTCGCCGTTATCGGGCGTATCGAAGATGCCTCTCAGCGTCAGCTCGTAGTTCCCGGGAAAGATGTCGCCCACCAGCGTGATCCGGTCGCTGAGCTTCCAGTGTTCTTTCTCCGCGAGGGCACGCGTGGCAATGAAACCGGTACGATCCTGGATAAAAGCCTGCTTCTGATCCTCGGGCAGGCTGTACTCGCCTCGATATTGGAACAGCTTGTCCGGCTGAGCTGCGAAGCGGGCGAACATGTGCTCGGGTCGCGAATCGATATACGTGCCGCCGAACCACTGCTCGATCCCCACTACCTTCACGCCGGACACTTGCGCGATCTTCTCGCCGTAGAACTGGGGCAGCTCAAGCGTAAGCGAGACGCGATTACGCGTCACCAGGCGCAGCGCGCCCCATTCTGTGGGCTCGATGCTGAATAAGGCGTGGTAAATCGCCAGCAGGACGCCGAGCAGGCAGATCGAGACGCCCATGCTGAGCACGGTCAGCGTGGTGCGGCGCTTGTTTCGCCAGCAATTCTTCAGGACGAGAGTCAGATGCCGCGTCATCCTCGAAGCCTTTACCTGCTTCCCAGGCCTTCAGTTCTGAAGAGCCCGTCATTCCGTACTACGAAGACAGTCCCCTGGAATTACAACGGTCCAGAGGGCGATTCGGTCACGATACCAATTGTGTCGCAAACCCACTCGACTTTTTACACAGACTCCTCAAGTTCCCCGGCGCCCCGCGTTGCGACCGTCGGTCGAGCCCGCGGAACGGGGCTCGGGTCCTCGCCGAAACCGCGAAATGCCCAGCGATAGAAGCGGCCAAGAGCGGTCTTATCCTGAAAAAACACCAGCAGGGTCGCAAAGACTATCGTGAAGAGAATCAGTGCGTAGACCAGGCTCTGGATGAGCGCGCCTCCAGGCAGGCCGCGCTGCACCGGTATGGAAGCCAAAGCTGCAGCCGCCAGTCCTTTGGGCGCCAGTGCAGCCATGCGCGAAGCGTCCGTCCGGGGCAGCGAGTGGTCTGCCCCCACGAGCACGGCAGCCGGACGGGCCAGATAGATCAGTACGGTCGCAATCACGCCCCAAACCAGCCAATGCCGATTCGTCAGTTCGATTGATAAGCCGACGTAGACGAAAAAGAACGTTCTCAAGAGAAAGAGCACCTCGCCGAGGAACGATCGTTCACCTGGGTTCAGACCCATAGGCTCGGCCATTGTGAAGAGCCTCAGGCTGCCATCCATCAGCTTGATGTTGCCGAGCGCCACGCCAAACGACAGCGCCGCCACCGGTCCGCTGAATCCGAGGTAATCCACGAGCCCGTAAACCAGGAAGAGGAAGGCGGCCGTTGTGAACGCCGTATGCTTCAGGTTGCGCACACGGTTGATCAGCAGCGACCAGGCCAGGGCGCTGACCACCCCGAAAACGGTGGACAGGATCAAGGTCGCCAGCAGACTGAAGAAGAGATTCCCCACGTGCACGGTCCCGATCAGCGCCGCGTCAACCAGGGCCAGGCTGACGATGATCGAGAGCACGTCGCTGAGCGCTGATTCCAAAAAGAGCGTTGCGCTGGCGTGCCGACCCACCCCGAGCTGAAGGGTTAGCGGAATGATGACGGCCGGTGACGTTCCCCCAACGATCGCGCCCAGGATGGCCGATTGCAGGATGGTCAGATGTCCCAGGTACAATGCGCAACCGCCAACAATGGCGAGAGTGAGCCCAAAATTCACCAGGGTGAGTGACACCGTGCCGCGCAGGGATCTGCGGAGCACGTCGAAGTGCATGTCGAGGCCGCCCTCGAACAACAGCAGGACCAGCGTGATGGCGGTGAAAACGGGCCCGACCTGCCCGAAGCTGGCAGGTGTTATCAGGTGCAGCGCCGGTCCAATAATCAGGCCGAGCAGCGTGAGCAGCAGAACGTCGGGAATGCGCGTGCGGCCGAATAAGGCGGAGAAGAAATGCGCCAGAAAAATCAGCGCGCCCACGGCCGCAATTACCCCTCCGACGTGCATGCCGAACTAGACCTCTTTACTCGGGCAGCCCGAGCGCAGCCCAAGCCCCGTATCGCGTCAGCTTCCCGTCAGCCACGTTTGCGAAGTAGCGGCCTGAGGCGCTGAACTGCATCACTCGCTGGCCTTGGCGGGCAAGAGTGGCCCATTTCGATCCGGTTTCGGGATTCTGCTCGATGCCCGTCAGGCGGTGCCCGGCGTATTCAAAATCGACGGTTCTGAGACCGCGCGAGCGCGTGCGGGTTACGCGATACGATCGACCTTCGATCGTGAGTGTGGCAGCTTGGTCGACGAGCGTCTGCTGCCAGACACTGATAAGAGCTTCGCCGGGCGTCATGCCGCCTCGTGTTGTAGCTCGGGCGGGACGCCCGCGCTACAGCCTAACCTTCCAGTGCCTGCCGGCAGTACGCGTAGCACTTCTTCACTTCAGCGACGGTATCCATGCCGGGCTGGCCGTACTCGTACTCGATGTTCGCCGGAATGTGCCAGCGATTATCCCGCAGCAGACGCAGTACAGCCGTGATGGGCGTCTCGCCCTGGCCGAAGGGCAGATTATCGCCGTGATCCTTCTTCCGATCCTTGATGTGCAGCGTCACAATCCGATCGTGATACTGCTTGATGAACGCTACCGGATCGCCGTTGGCGGCGACAAAGTGGCCGATATCAAGATTGATCGCGAGATAGCGCGACGCGCCGTGCAGCGCTCGCTGGAATGTCTCCGGGGTGGAGAACTCGTCGGGATTCGAGGTGTCATCGTGCCCGTGGAATCCCACGGTGATGCGATACTCGCTCGCGAGCTTGTCGAGCGCCGGCGCCAGGCTGACGTTCGAGGAGGCGGTGATGTACTTCACGCCCATTGCCCGCGCCATCTCGAAGCCGCGACGCATCTCGGCCGCAGTCATGGAGTGATCGAAGCTGTAGTTGTACGCATACAGCAGGACGCCCGCCTGGTCGAACTTGGTCCGGACGCCGTGAAAGAAGCTGAGCGGCGTCTTCAGGCGCCAATCGCGCAGGGCTTCTCGACTCGTCTTTTCCTCGTCCGGCTCTACGTGACCCTGCCAGAGTTCCGCCTCGCCGAGGCCGACGTCCTGATATGCCTTGATGGCCGCATCCAGCGGGCGATCGCGAAACGAGTAGCTTTGCGCGCCGATCTGGACTCCGCGCACCACCGAATCGATGGGCGCGGCCTTGGCCCGGCGCACTCCTGAGAGCATCGCCGCCGTTCCACCGGCAATGATCTTCGCCGCGTCGCGCCGGCTGATCTTTACGATTGCGTCTTTTGACATGATTGTCTCCTTCCTCGGGACCGCGAACGTCCGGCCCACTCCTGATCTCTCTCGGACTGCGCGCGGGGCAATGCGCCGCGATCTCAGACGAGCAAAACAGCCACCCATGTAAGAGTTACTTGGCTGTCTTCAGGGCACGTTCTGGCGAGTCACCCCCAAAAGCCTTTGTAAACGTTGGCCTTACACGACCGCAGGAGTCTGGCATCTCTATTGCTCTCCTAGTCGCCTTGCGCGAGCGCGGCGCGGTTTCCAGACGGAAACGAGAGTTGGTTCCCGAACCCGCGAGATGCTCTGCGCCCCCCGCTTGGTCGCGGGGGATCAAGCTCCAAGTACTCCCTCCTTAATGGGGCACGCGTGAGCGTGCCCCACCTACCTTAATCGCCTCAATATGCAGCGGCTATGCACGCTGGACTCTGTCAGCTACTCCCTTGAAGGGCGGAATGCTTCGCGCGCGCCGACAGCGGAATTCCAAAAAGCCGGCGCTCATCGAGCGCCGCTTCGGCTCACTGCAATGCCTTCTCAATCGCCTCTTCCGCGACCGGCGCCATCAGGGCATAACCCTTGGCATTAGGATGCAACCCGTCACCGGAATACCCGTCACGGAGCATGCCCTTGTCATCCGCCAGCGCCGAGTAGTAATCCGCGATTCCCACTTGATGCGCCGCCGCATACTGGCGGAGCCACGCATTCAGCTTGAGGATATCCGCCGGCGGACGATGCTCGGTCTGCTTGCTCGCAGTGTAGTCGCTGATGGGCGTCAGCAGGCAAAAGACCACCTTGATTCCGTGCGCCTGCGCCAGTTCCGTCATGCCCTGAAAGTTCTCCTCAATCATTGCCTCCGTTTCAGGGCCCGTATTGCGGGCGATGTCGTTTGTCCCGGCCAGAATGATGAGCGCCGCCGCCTTCAGGTCGATCACGTCCGGAAACATGCGCACCAGCATCTGCGGCGTCGTCTGGCCGCTGATGCCTCGATTCACATAGGGCTTGGCCGGAAAGTACTGCGCCAGGTTCCAGCCGTCGGTGATGGAATCGCCGAGGAAGACCACGCGGTGAGGATCGGGCGCGGCCGCCATCAGTCGCGCGTCTTCGGCGTGATAGCGCCCGAGTTGGTTCCAGTCTTGCATCTGGTCCGCCAGGCGCTGCGCGAGCATCTGCAAACAGCAATTGGCCTGCGGCGGGGTGAAGTCCGGCACGAGCTGTGATCGCGCCGGAGACGCCAGCACCATAACCGCGACCGTGGCAAAAAGCGCAATGAGCCATCGCCCTGGTGAAGCTTTGAAAGCGAATCCGCCGCCGTGTGACACAAATCCCTCCTTGGCCAGGCTGGCCCTGGGAACATATCGTGCGCGAATTTGATTCTATGCGAAACGGACGAGCGCCGCGCAACGAAAAGCGGGGCGAGTTGTGGCCATCAACGGCGACCGCGCATACCAGGGGGCTGCGCCCGCCCCGCGAGGCTAGAACACGAGCGCTTACCGTCTCCGGCCGATGCCGGCGATCCTGCTGGCGCTGAGCATGCCGTTTTGGATTGTACAAGTGAACGAAACCGCGCCGGATTTCACCGGCACGAATAGCAACGGGCTCGCGACACGGGTCCAAAGTTCTGGCGGACTCTTGGGACCCCGGATGATAAGGTCGCCCCGGCCAAGAATTCCCTCCTTTGCACAGGTATGCCCGATGCTATACTCTCCTCGGATATCAATCGGGGATCCTATGACGCCAACCGATCCTACTTCCGGAAAGATGACGATCAATCTCCCAAATGTAATCCGGACGTTGGGGGAATACTTGTATTCCGATCCGAACGTCGCGGTGCGGGAATTATTGCAAAATGCCCACGACACGTGTGTGGTTGCACAGGCTTCAGGCGTGCAGAGCCAGCCCGCGATCCATGTTCATACCGATGCGGTCGAGCGAATCTTGGTGTTCCAGGATAATGGCGCCGGGATGACCGAAGAAGAAGTAAGGAAATTCCTCACCGTCATCGGTAGCAGCCGCACCGATGAGGTCCGGAAGCAATTGGAGGATCTCGGGCAGAGAGATGTGGCAGACCGTTTGATCGGCCGATTTGGAATCGGGCTCCTGGCGGCCTTCATCATCGGAAACCGCGTGGAATTCCGGAGTCGCTCCCGCACGCCGGGCTCGCCTGTCATCCTGTGGGAGTGTGACGGCGGGCCCGAATACCGCATTTCCACGATTGACAAGACGGATTTCCCCTTCGGCACCGAGGTGGTGCTGCACGTAAGTCCGGAATACCTGGGCGTCTTGAATACGGCGGAAATCGAGCAACTGATCCACCGCTATGCCGATCTGCTGCGCGTGCCCATCTATCTCGACAATAACCCCCGCCCGGTTAACGTCATGAACGCGCCCTGGGATGAATCCGCGACCCCGGAACAATATCGGGAGTTCCTTCAATCCCGGTTCCCAGACGACGGGATTCTGGACGTGATTCCACTCGACATTAACGAGGACGGCGGAGCTACGCGAGTCAAGGGCGCGCTATTCGTCCCCGAACAGGAGCAATTCATCGTCCGCGAACACGGGGATCTTACCATCTATTGCCACCGCTACTTCGTGTGTGACGACGAGCGCAAATTGCTGCCACAATGGGCGCGCTTTGTGCGCGGTATCATCGATACTCCGACTCTTCGAGAAATGGCCAGCCGTGAGGCGGTTCTTCATGACGAAAACTTCGAACGAGTCCAGATCGCACTCGGCCGCACGATACTGAGTTATCTCACCGACCGCCACAAGACCGCCCCCAAGCTGTTCCGCGATATCGTCGCGACCCATAATACGGTGATGAAGGCGTGGGCGATCGAAAGCGAC
>JASHQD010000643.1 GCA_030037755.1 Terriglobia bacterium | reverse complement strand
CACCTCAGGATTACCCGCTCCCAGCCCTCGTCAAGCTCAGGGACGTGGACCCGCGGCGATGGAGGCGCCTCACGGAGGCGCCGCCAGGGGTCGCCGGGGAGCGCTTGATGTCCCGCGACCATCTCGTAGATCACCAAGCCCAGGGCATACACGTCGGTGGCCGCTGTTACCTTATGGCCTTCCAACTGCTCCGGTGTCATATAGGCCGGGGTTCCGACGAAATGGCCGCCCCCACCCGAGGACCCGCCGATGCTCTCATGCGGGGACGGCGCTATCGCTCGCGCCAGCCCAAAGTCCGTGATGACCACGCGCAATGACCCCGCGGAGGTGTCGGGTTGGCCAGGTTCGGCCTGTGCCACGGCCACGGGGGCCATGGCCCGGGGCAGTGCTGTTGCCGAGAGCGATTTAGTGGTTTGCTGAGAGTCAATGTCAGCCGGCCGCTGTGGGACTAGCATCACGTTGCCCGGCTTGAAGTCACAATGCACGACACCGGCCTCGTGGGCCGCCGCCAGCCCCTCGGCCATCTGACGGATGAGGGGCAGCGCCTCCGAAGGGGTCATGCGGATCTGCCGCCGAAGGCAAGCGGCCAGCGTCTCTCCTTCCAACAGCTCCATGGTGATGATAATGATCGCCGGCGCCTGGCTATCCGCGGGCGGCCGGTAGGGTTCCAGGTGGTGCAAGCGGCAGACGTTCGGGTGGGTGACGCGACGGTTCAGCTTCAGCTCCTGCTTGAAGCGCTTTAACGTCTCCGGGTAGGCGGAGATCTCCGGGCGGACGGTTTTCAGCGCCACGTGAGTCCCGAGTTCCAAGTCCTTGGCCTCATACACCTCGCCCATGCCACCACGAGCGATGAATCGGAGGATCTCATACCGTCCGTTAACGATCTGGCCGGGAGAAAACGCTCTGGCCGGTATATCGAGCGCCGTTGACTCAGGCTGCAGGTGGTCGCCGCGGGTCTTCATGAAGTCGCCGGCATTCTTGTTGGCGGCGAGCAGCGACTCGACTTCGCGGCGCAGTTCATCGTCGCCCTGGCACTCCTGGATGAGGAAAGAAGAGCGATCAGGCTCCTCGCGCTCCAGCGCAGCCTCGTACAGTTCCTTGGCGCGCTCCCAACGGTCGGCGTCCATCATTGGGTGTCAGCCTTCCCGATTCATATCATTTCCGAGCGAAACGAGGAATCTCGCTTTGGAAGTAAACCACTTATGCGATTCCTCGCTTCGCTCGGAATGACATGAATTGGAGTCGTTATCATCCTGTTAATCTAGTTAGCTTGGGAAAGTCGGCGCTCATAGATTCCCGCTGTAGCGGCGGTGTCCTCACCGCCGCTCGGGAGCTCGTTCTTGAGGCACAACAGACGTTGTCCAATATTCTCTAATCCTTACTACGTCGACGCCCTGTTCTCGTTAATCTCCCGATACAGCCAGGCTCGTGCCACACCCCAATCCCGCTTGACGGTACGGACGGAAATGCCCAGGACCTCGGCGGCTTCCTTCTCGGTGAGGCCCGCGAAGAACCGCAACTCCACAATGCGGGCCTGGCGAGGGTCGCGCTTGGCGAGCCTGTCGAGCGCTCCATCGAGCGCGACGAGTTCCGCGCTTTTGTCCGCAGCGTACTCCAGCACTTCGTTCAGGGGGACTTTCTGCTGATGACCGCCGCGCTTTTCCGCCTGGCGCGCACGCGCGTGATCCACCAGGATGCGGCGCATCAGTTGGGCGGCTACACCGAAGAAGTGAGCACGGTTTTGCCAGGCAACCTCATGCTGCCCGACCAGACGCAAATAGACTTCATGGACCAGCGCGGTGGGTTGCAGCGTGTGATCGGGGCGCTCGCTACGCAGATAACGTCGTGCCACCCGGCGCAGTTCGTTGTACACCAGTGGCATCAGCCTCGACTCGGCAGACCGGTCCCCAGCACGAAGTCCGGCGAGCAGCAGGGTGATGTCTCCGGGCGATTCCATCAACGTCCCCCCTTGGAAGCTGACGTTTCAATGAACTCGCCGACGATTATATCCCACGCTAATTCGGTCGCGACACCGGACTGGACGGCGCATGTCTCGAGCGGCGATGCCATACCAAGCGGCGTGGGCCACTGCGCTCAGCAGCTGAGATAGCGAGCGGGATCCGCCAAGCCGCGTATGACCGAGCATCCGAGAGTTCCCGGAAGGCGGTGTGCGCCAGCCGAGGCTCCAGACTCAATGATGGTCAGATCGAAAATGCGGGAGGCGTCGAGAAGATCGGGAAGTCGCAGATTCCACGTCCCTCAAAGTCTGTGCCTGATTGTCCAGATCGTCGCCGCAGAATTCAAGTGAGGAGTTATTTGAGTTTTTTGCAGCAGAGCCCGGAAAGGCGAAGCTTTTCCGCAAGGCACGGCGGCAGAGCCGCAAGTTGCCAGATAGACTCCCCCGCCCCGTCCATTCAGGGCTTCCCGCTGTTCACTACTTCCCAGCTGGAGCAAGTTATTTCCCCTGCGAGCGTGGTGAGTGTGGAGAGAACGCCCACAGTGCCTTCCGCAGCGAGGTCACCCATGGCCCCGTTAACTGGGGCGGATTTGCCTCCGGTCGCAGCTGCCCACTGTTCAGACCGCGGTGCGCCCTCCATCGACGGCGAGTATCGCGCCGTAAATGAAGCTCGCGCGATCCGTTGCCAGGAAGACGATGGCCTCAGCGATCTCCTCCGGGGTAGCGGGACGGCCCGCCGGCGCCTGGGCCGCCAGTTGGTCGACGCCCTCACCCATGACTTCGGTGCCTTCCGTGCGCGTTGGTCCCGGGCTCACGGCATTCACGCGAACGCCGCTGGGCCCGTATTCAGCCGCCCACGACTTGGTAAGCAGGTTGATGGCCGCTTTGCTCGATCCGTAGAGGCTCATGCCCGGCACTCCGTAATCCGCCACCATCGTCGAGACATTAACGATCGCCCCTTTTCCTCTCTTCGCCATCCGCGGAGCCAATTCGCCGACCAGGAAGTAAGGCGCCTTGACGTTCAGTGAATACACACTATCAAAGACGTCTTCAGTTGTTTCGTGCGTAGGTCCGAAGGGGAAAATTCCGGCGCTGTTGATCAGAATATCGACGTCGCCGCCTCCCAGTTCCGTCGCTTTTCTCGCCACTTCGCGCGCGCTCGCGGCGCTCCGAAGGTCGGACGAAATAAAATCCGCCTTGCCGCCCGCCGCGCGGATGCCGGCGACCGTCTTCTCGCCCCGCTCCTCGTTGCGTCCGACGACCACGACATGCACGCCAAGCCGGGCGAGCTGGTTCGCGGCGGCCCGGCCGATCCCGCTGGTTCCTCCGGTAATCAATGCTGTCGGCGAAGAATTCGTCATCTGAACCTCCCCTCAGTCTTTTGATGTGATGGTTCGCTGGAGAGTTCCCGGTTGATTCATCGACGGAAATCAACTCTGTGCTAAACTATGCCGATCGCCAGGCCCTAGGGGGGCATTCCAGTTGGATTCAGAGGTCATTCAGACTCTCGGTAAGTACGAGATTATTGCGGAGCAGGGCCGCGGCGGGATGGGAGTAGTCTACAAGGCTCGCGATCCTGTACTGGGCCGCATTGTCGCCCTGAAGACGCTGACCCTGGAGTCGACGGACAATCCGGACCTGCTGAAACGCTTTTACCGCGAGGCGCAGGCCGCCGGCAGTCTGCAGCATCCCAACCTCGTCACCATCTTCGATCTGGGTGAGGCTTCAGGCCGGCCTTACATTGCCATGGAGTTTGTGGAAGGGGAAAGCCTGCGCGATATTATCGCGCGGCGCGCTCCCATGCCGCTGGCGCAACGGCTGAAGATCATCCGGCAATTCTGCTCAGGCCTTGCGTACGCGCACGAGCACGGCCTGGTCCACCGCGATATCAAGCCCGCGAACATTCTGATCCGGAAAGACGGCACGCCGAAGGTGGTGGATTTTGGCATCGTTCGCGTGGAGTCGTCCAATATGACGGCCGTGCAGGCGGCCGCGCTCACCCGGCAAGGCATGTTCCTGGGGACCGTCCATTACGCGTCGCCAGAACAACTCAACGAGCGCCCCGTCGATCAGCGGTCGGACATTTTCTCCGTGGGCGTGGTGATCTACGAATTCCTGAGCTATCAACGGCCCTTCGATGCGCCGACGGTCGCCTCGGTGATCGGTCAAATTCTCATCAAAGATCCTGAACCGCTGAGCAAACTGGTGCCCGGAATCCCCCCGGGATTGGAAGCGATCGTGTCGCGGTGCCTCAGAAAGGAGCCGGAAAACCGGTATTCCTCGCTGCAGGACCTGATTCTGGAACTCGATCCGATTGCCTTCGCGCTGCAGCACGATCTGGCCGAGGAGATGGTCTCGCAAGTTCCCGACTTGATCGGCCGGCGCGATTTTTCCCGCGCGCGCGACGTGCTGCGCGACGCGCTTCTGCTCGATAGCAGCCATCCTCAGGCGAAGTCGCTGATGAGTGAAGTTGTCTCGGAGATGAGGCGGCTCGAACTCTCGGGCAAGGTTGATGCCCTGGTTTCTGAAGGGCAGGGATTCCTGGAAAGGCACGATTATGAGGCCGCTATCAGGAGATTCGAAGATGCCATCAAGCTCGATTCCCGTCACGAACAAGCGGCTGATCTGCTGGCCGGCGCGAGAGAGAAACAAGCTCAGGCCAGTCAAATCCGCGAGAGCCTGACGGCGGCGAAAAACGCTTACCGCAGCGGCGATCTCACCGATGCCGAGGCCACTCTCAAGCAGGTGCTCGAACTCGACGGGAGCAATTCAGACGCGCAAACGATTCTGGCTCAGATTCAACAGGAGCGGGCGGAAAGGGAGAAGCGTTTTCGGCTGGGCGAGGCCCTCTGGGAAGTCCGGAATCTTCTCGATCGCGCGCAATACGAGGGTGCCACGGCGCGCCTCGCCGCTCTCGAATCGGAGTTTCCAAAGGAAATTGAGGTTGGAAAACTCGTCATCGAGGCGCGGCAGAAGACCGAAGAGTTTCAGTCAGGGCTTCAGGACGCCAAAGCTCTTCTCGCCGCCGGCAAAGTCCGCGAGGCTGTGGAGCGCGCGGGGAGACTCGCGGCCCGGTTCCCGCAGCGCCCGGAGGCCACCGGACTCTACGAGTTCGCCACCAAGCAATCCGACCTTCTCAAGCGTCGAGACGCGCTGGCCGCCAGCCTGGCCAGGATCCAGGGACTGATCGACGGGAAGGATTACGCCAGGGCGCTCGAAGAGTGCGAGACGTCAAAGCAGCAGTTTCCTGAAAGCGTCGAACTCGATCGGCTGGCGGTGCTGGCCAAGAGCCATAAGCTCGCTGAGGAACTGGAGCGGCAACTTCACGCATCCTGCCAACGAATCGAGAATCTACTCGACGCCGGCCGCTACGATGAGGCCGCAGAACAGGCAGAGCAGGAGCTCGCACGCTACCCGGGTAGTCCACAACTGGTGCAGTTGCTCGTGCGCGCGCGCCGGGGCCAATTTGAAGCCACTCGTCAACCGGCGACTTCCAAGACACCCGTCCAGAGCCCTTTCGACGAACCTACTCGCGGTGCGGACAAATCAATCGAGAGCATTTTCGCCGAGAGCAGGGCCCCAGCCGCATCAGAGGCTACCGTCGAGACGCCAATGGCTGCAGTCGAGACGCCAATCGAACCGGCGAGCATCGGCACCTATAGCGCCACCCAGGTTTTCTCAGCTGCGGACATATCTGCCTTGCCCTCACCTGTCCTGATCGAAGAGCCTTCTTCTGCGATATCGTCCTCACCGGTTGAGAGCGCTGAAGCTGCCGGCCCAGCTCCAGTTCCAACAACGGAACCGCCGGTCTCAACCGATGTCAGAGACGCTCAGCCCATCGCGAGCTCGCCGTTCGATTGGCTGAGATCGAAATATTTGCTGGTCTTTGCGGTGGCATTTGTTCTGCTTGCTGTGGTGACGATCGTTGAGATCGTCCGCAAACACCATACGCCGCCGCCGCCACCTGCCCTGGTCGCGCTCACGATTTCAACCTCGCCGGCTGGGGCCACGGTTTCGGTGGACGGGCGGGATCTCGGTCCGAGTCCTGTGAACCTCAACTTGAGCCTCAGCTCTCATCAACTCGTGGTCAGCCATCCTGGCTACGAGCCCGTTTCCCGTTCACTGGATGTGTCGCCGGGAATGAGTCCCGTTCCGGAGCTCACTCTGACGCCTTTGCCTGTTAAGCTGCGGCTGGACATCGGCGACCTCAAGAACGTCAGACTGAAGTGGGATGACGAGCCGCCGCTGCGGGTCACGACCGGCGAGTGGAACCGCGACGTGGACGCCGGCGCGCAATCCCAGGATCATACGCTGGAAATCAACGCTTCGGGCGCGAGCGCTAAATTGACGGTTCAGGTGACGGCGGGCGCCGCGCCCGTGGTTACCTCTGAGTCGAAGACCGGAAATTTCGACCTGGTTACGCTGACGACTTTCGGCGGAGAGGCACGCGCGCAGTTCAGTTCTCCTCCGGGCAAGGCGTCCGTCGACGGCCAGCCTTATGACCTGAGCCCGGCGGCTCCTGCCGTGAACAATCTCGCGAGTGCGACTCATACGCTGTCGTGGGACAGCGGCGCCGGCGCGGCCTCAAGGGAGTTCGAAACAGGCTCGAATCCGTCGGCCGCGATCTTTCTCATGCGGGCTTCCGCGCACCTTGCGAACGTCAAACGGCCCGCACCCGAACCTCCGCCCGTGCCCGTGCCGAATCCGGCGGAGGCCGAGCTGCAGCAGAAGATCACGGCTCTGCAAAAGAAGGCTTTCGATGCCGAACAGGCGGGTAAGCTCGCCGAGCCCGATCAGGACAACGCGATTTACTACGCCAGTCAACTGCTCCAGCTTGACCCTAAGAACAGCTACGCGCCCCAGATCCTGCAGTGGAGCCTCGAGCACGTGGTCACCCAGGTGAGCGAGGCCGTCAAGAACAAAGATTTCACAACCGCGGATCGCGTCCTCGGCGAGCTGGCCCAGCTTCGACCCGGCGATCCGGCGGTGGCCAGCCTCCAGAAGACCGTAGCCGAGGCGGAGGAGGCGGCCAAGCCGCACGCCCCGCCGCCGCCGAAGGCCGTCCTCAGTAAGCCCGCGAATCTCGTCGCGGAGGGTTACGAATTCTTCGGCACCATCGTCGTGATTGGCCATCGCGTGAAGTTTGTCTGGTCGCCGGGCCCAGGGGGGCAACCCCCACAGGTGGATTTAAGCTGTTCGGATATCAAGGAGGCGAAGGCCGACCGGGGCAAGGGCAAGTTCCACCTCACCACGAAAGATAACAAGAAATACGAGTTTCTCTCCGACCAAACCACCGGCGAAGACGTGAAGAACGCCTGCGCCAAACCTTGACCGCGCACGTGCGGTAGCGGCGAAATCAATTCACCGTAGAATTATGAATTATGATCGGCCGCTTTCCTCTATCCACCCTGCTCTCGCAGGCGCTCGTCGCTTACACCGTCGAATTTGACAACGAAGCCGAGCGCCGGATTCCGCACACCACCACCGGTCACGGCCGGACGCCCGGCATGCTGCCCGCGCCCTGGCTCGTCTCGATGGCGATGTGGTTCAACTGCATGCAGCACGTTGGCGACGAAGGCGTGACGCAGCGCGAACTGGAGCGGCTGGCCCGCACACCGACGAATCTCAACGGCATGATCCGCTGGCGATACGTCACGTTCACTCCCGATCCCGCCGATCCCCGGCCCAAACCGCCCCGGGCGGCTTGGCTGATTCGGCCCACCCCCGGCGGCCGCATGGCGCAGCAGATCTGGCGCCCGTTGTTCGGAGTCATCGAGAAGCGCTGGGACGAGCGGTTCGGCAACCCCGAGATCCGCCAGCTTCGGGATTCATTGACGCGAATCGCCGGCCAGCTCGATTCCGGATTGCCGGATTGTCTTCCGATCCTCGGTTACGGGCTCTTTACCAGCAGACCTTTCGCTAAAGGCCCGCGATCGAAGGCAGCCAACCGGGACATCGGCGTGCTGCCGGTGCGCGACCGTAGCCCAGCTTCTGCCGCTGCCCAAGTGATTGGATCTGCCGGTCATCATCTGCCGCTGCCGGCGCTCCTCGCGCGAGTGCTGCTTGCTTTCGCCGTTGAATTCGAGAGCCACTCGGAAGTTTCGCTCGCGATCGGCGCGAACGTGCTGCGCCTGTTCGACGAGGCGGGCGATTCCGCGCGGCAATCGATCCGCATTCGCGATTTCCCGCGCCTGGCCGGCGTGTCGAAAGAGTCGATCGCCATGGCCGCTGGATTCCTCAACAAGCGCGGTTACGCGGAGATCCAATCGGAATCGGCGGACAGCAAGGTAAAGGCGATGGTGCTGACTCCGAAGGGGCGCCGCGCTCGGGACGCGTACCACCGCCTTCTCCGCGAGATCGAGCATCGATGGGAAGAGCAATTCGGCCGCGAGGCGATCGCGCAACTTCGAGGGTCGCTCGAGCCGCTGGCCGGTGACGGCACGCGACAAGGCTCACCCTTATTCGGCGGCTTGGAACCTTATCCCGGGAGTTGGCGGGCGGCGGTTCGCGAGCCTGAAGTCCTGCCTCATTTTCCGATGGTTCTGCATCGGGGCGGGTATCCGGACGGCAGTTGAAACTGGCGTCCGAAGTCGGAAGTCGACCGTCGACAGTTAACTGTTGACCGTCGACTACTGATTGTCGGATTGGCCCCTGCTCCGCCGTCGCCACAAGTAATACACCGGAATTCCCACGGCGACGATGCACAATCCCGTCACGCTCTGCGCCGCCTTGTGCGTGAGCAACGCCCACTCTACGAAGACTGCGAAAAGAACGTAGAGGGCCGGTATTACGGGGTATCCGACCGCGCGGTAGGGCCGCGGCGCGTCCGGACGCGTGTGGCGCAGCCAGAACAGCCCCGCGATGGTGAGAATGTAAAACAGCATCACCGCGAAAATGACGTAATTCAACAGCTCGTTGTAGGTTCCCGTCAGCGTGAGCAGCGCCGCCCAAACACCTTGGAAGAGCAGCGAGATTGCCGGGCTGTGATATTTGCGATTCACGCGGCCGACTGAAGAGAAAAACAGGCCGTCCTTCGCCATGGCGTAATAGACGCGCGCGCCCGCCAGCGTAAGTCCGTTGATGCAGCCGAACGTCGAGATCATGATGGCGGCGGCCATCAGACCTGCTCCCTTGGCGCCGAGTACCATCTGGGCCGCGAGCGTGGCCACGCGATCCTCGGGCGCGTGGATGATCTGGCTGAACGTGAGCACGTGAAAATACGCGAAGTTGCAGATGAGGTAAAGTCCGCAAACCGTCAGCGTGCCGAGAAAGAGCGCGAGCGGCAGGTTACGTTTGGGATTGATGACCTCGGCGCCGGTGAAAGTGACGTTGTTCCAGGCGTCGGACGAAAACAGCGGACCGACCAGCGCAACTGAAATGATGGTGAGCGTGGCCAAATCCCAGTGCGCACCCTGCCAGAATGGCTGCGATGATGATCCGCCCGCAGCCAGTCCTGGTCCGGCCGCCGCACCGGATTCGTGAGCGCCGCGCCAGGCAAATCCAATGGCGATCACGCCGAGCAGCGCCGCCACTTTCAGAGTGGTGAAGATGTTCTGCACCCAGGCGCCGGTGCGAAGTCCGAAGACGTTCAGCAGCGCGAGCCCGAGCAGGCAAAGAATCGCGATCAACTGCTGGGATGAAACGGTGAGCCCGACGGTGTGCCCGCCGATTGTCAAGCTGCCCAGATTCACCAGAATATTGCTCGCGGAAACCCAGGGGAAGAACACGCCCACAAACTTGCCGAAGGCCACGGCCACGGCCGCGATGGTGCCGGTCTGGATCACCAGGAACAGCGTCCAGCCGTAGAGGAATCCGCAAAGGGGGCCGAAGGCTTCGCGAAGGTAGACGTACTGGCCGCCGGCGCGCGGCATCATGGCGGCAAGTTCGCCATAAGTGACGGCCGCCATGACCGTCATAAGTCCGCTGAGCAGCCAGGCGACGAGCAGCAGCCCTGGCGATCCTACTTCGCGTCCGATTTCGGCCGAGACGATGAAGATGCCCGAGCCGATCATCGATCCCATCACGATGGTGGTGGCGTCATAGAGGCCAAGGCCGGTGACGAGATCGCTCTCGGATCGCGCCGCGGTGCTGACGTTGGTCGAAGTCGCCATTCATCCTCTGTACGGCCGATTCTCAGCGCGCCCTGTCGTCAAAATCTTCCAACACCAGAGAACGCAGAGGTCACAGAGAATTCAACCGCTTCAGAAACTCCCGTGCCCGCGCCCCGAGATCAGGGGCGTCAAGCAATCCTGCAATCACGGCAACCGAGTCAGCGCCCTGCCCGATTACGGCGCTCACATTGTCGACCGTAATGCCTCCGATGGCCACCAGCGGCTTGGACGTTGCCTGCCGGGCGCGCGCCAATCCCTCGAGTCCGACGATCGGATCGGGTCTGTCCTTGCTGCTGGTGCCGAAGATCGGACCGAAGGCGAGATAGTCCGCCGTGGAAGCATCGGCCTGATAGAGTTGATCGAGATTATGCGTCGAGCGGCCCACAATCTGCTCCGGCTTGAGAACCCGCCGCGCCTCCTCCAGCGCGAGATCGTCCTGGCCGAGATGAACGCCGTCGGCGCCGGCGACCAGCGCGACATCGGCGCGGTCGTTCACGATCAATCGTCCACCGGCGCCGCGAATCATGGGCAGGATTCGCGCTGTCGCCTCGAACATCCGCCGCGACGAGCCTTGCTTGTCGCGATATTGGAACAATCGCGCTCCCGCCTCGAGCAGTGCCTCGCAGACGCTCTCGACGGGCCGACCGCGCAGGTGATCGGCATCGAGAATCGCGTACAATCGCGGCAACAGGGCCCGGGCGCCGGTCATATCGTTGCGGGCGGGATGCCCGCGCTCCCGGGATTGCTCACAATTCGAGCGCCCTTGCGCCATTGCGCGCAAAGCGCATCAAGTAATGAGTGTCGAAATTGCCGGCGCGGAAATCGGCGTCCGCCATGATCTTCTGGTGGAGCGGCACCGAAGTCGAGATCCCTTCGATAATGAACATGTCGAGCGCGCGGCTCATGCGGCTGATGGCTTCGGCGCGATTCGATCCGTGCACCACCAGCTTGGCGATCAGCGAATCGTAGTAGGGCGGGACGACCGCCTCGGCGTAAGCGGCCGTATCGAGCCGCACGCCCGTGCCGCCGGGCGCATTGAATCCGGTGATCTTGCCGGCCGACGGCGCGAAGGTCTCAGGATTCTCAGCCGTGATCCGGCACTCGATGGCGTGTCCCCGCAGATTCACGGTCTCATGGGGCAAATCGATCGGCAGGCCCGCCGCGATCTCGATCTGCCTCTTCACCAGGTCCAGGCCCGTGACCATCTCCGTGACCGGATGCTCCACCTGGATGCGCGTGTTCATCTCCAGGAAATACAGCTTCCGGTTCTCGTCCATGATGAACTCGACCGTGCCGGCGTTCGTGTAACCCACCTGCTTCAGCGCCTCCACGACGAGGTGTCCGGTCTGGCGGCGCAATTCCGCATCGACCTGCGTCGAAGGCGATTCTTCCAGTAGCTTCTGATGCCGCCGCTGGATGGTGCACTCGCGCTCGCCGAGGTGTACGACCTTGCCATGCTCGTCCGCCAGCACCTGGAACTCGATGTGGCGAGGCGAGGCGACGTACTTCTCGAGGTAGACGTCGGGCACGCCGAAGGCGGCCTTGGCCTCCTGCTGAGCTGTCTCGACGGCGCGCGGCAGTTCTTTGGCCGATTCCACCGCGCGCATGCCGCGTCCGCCCCCGCCGGCCGACGCCTTTACCATGACCGGATAGCCGATCCGGGCTGCCGCTTCGAGCGCTTCGGCCTCCGACTGCAGTACGCCCGAGCCCGGCAGGACCGGTATCCCGAGCTCCGACATCTTTTTGCGCGCCGAGTCTTTGTCGCCCATCAGGCGCATCGCCTCCGGACTCGGCCCGATGAACGTGATCTGCGACGTGCGGCAGACGTCGGCGAAGTGCGCGCTTTCAGAAAGGAATCCGTAGCCGGGATGAATCGCCTCGGCGTTGGTGATTTCGGCGGCGGAGATGATGCTGGCGACGTTCAGGTAGCTTTCGGAGCTGCGCGCCGGCCCGATGCAGATAGCCTCATCGGCGAAGCGCACGTGCAGCGAATGCTGGTCCGCCTCAGAATACACTGCCACCGTGGGAATGCCGAGTTCCTTGCAGGCGCAGATCACCCGCAGGGCGATTTCCCCGCGATTTGCAATCAGGATCTTTTTGAACATCCGCGGTTCGCAACCGTCGCGCGGCGAGTCAACGCTTCAGTGAAGGTTTGATGGCGAACAGGGACTGGCCGTATTCCACCGGCTGCCCGTTCTCGACGTAGATGCGAACAATTTCGCCGCTCGCTTCGGACTCAATCTCGTTCATCAGCTTCATGGCTTCGATGATGCAAAGGACCTGGCCGACACGCACAGCGTCGCCGGGCTTGACGAAGGCTTCCGCGTTCGGCGACGGGCTCCCGTAAAAGGTACCCACCAGGGGCGACTTGATGATGTAGAGCGACTCGGTCGATTCTGACGGCCCCGTCTCGGAGGGAAGGGCCGCGGGCTCCGACCGCGCAGCAGGCGCAGTTGTGATATCCGCCGCGGGCGCGGACGGCGCGGACGTAACGCCGGGGATTGTGAGAGGAAGGACGGCCGGCGAGATGATGGTGGGCGCGGCCGGGGCCGGAGCCACCGGGCGATTCTCAGCGCGCCGCACGCGGATGCGCGTGCCGCCCTTCTCCATCTCAAACTCGGCAACATCGCGCTCGATCAGGAGATCGATCAACTTTTGGATTTCCTTGAGCTCCCAGCCGTTCTCCGAGCCTGTCGAGCCCCTCTTTTCAGCCATTCAGCATTCTCTCCGGACTTCTCTCGGGGAACCCTCGCCGCATGCTGGAGTGGTTCCAGGCGGCCGCAGGCGTCACCGCACGGCGTTCAGCTGGTGAACCAAGGATCCTTGTCAGCCGGAGTCAGGACCTCGGGACCATCGCCGGCGATCAGGACGGTATCCTCGATGCGGACGCCACCGTAGCCCTCCACGTAGACACCCGGCTCGACGGTGACCACCGAGCCTGCAGGCATCGGAGCCTGTTCGCCGCGAGCGAGACGAGGCCGCTCATGAACTTCCAGCCCGACACCATGGCCCGTGCTGTGCGTGAAAAAATCGCCCAAACCGTTTTTTGTCAGCACGTCGCGAGCGAGCTGGTCAGCCTGGCCGGCCTGCATTCCCGGGTGCAGTCCATCGACGGCCGCGCGCTGGGCTGCCGCCACCGACTCATACAACCGGCGCGCCCGGCGCGTTGGCGTACCCAGGTAAAGGGTGCGAGTCATGTCCGCCGCGTAGTTCGCGAGTATAGCACCGAGGTCGAAGATCACCAACTCGCCGCCCTGGAGACGCCGTCCGGACGCGCGAGCGTGTGGCCAGGCGCCACGCGGCCCCGAGGCTACAATGGTCTCAAAAGCCGGACTCTCGGCGCCGGCGCGCTTCATGCGATATTCGAGTTCAGCGGCCAGATCGCACTCGGCCACGCCTGGCTTGACCATCGGCAGCACGTCGCGAAAGACGCTCGCGGTCAAGGCCCCCGCGCGCCGGATACGTTCAGCCTCCCACGGGTCCTTGATCATGCGCAACTCATCGAGGATCGGGCCGGCGGCAGTCCAGCGCGGGCCTGAACCCCTGCCCCTGGCTCGCTCACGGAACCTGGCAAACTCGGCGCAGGTCAGATGGGCCTCCTGGTGGCCGATCGCCGCGACTCGGGCCCGGCGCAGCCAGGTTCCCACTGCCTTGCTCAACCCCTCACGCGACTCAATCACGGCGGCCCCGCGGCTCTGCTCGCGGGCCTGGAGCGTGTACCGCGGATCCACCCATAGCCGCGCCTGGCGCGGGCCGAGCAGCAACACACCGGCGCTGCCTTTGAATCCGCACAGATAGAAGATATCGACGGGCTTCGTGACCAGCAGATACGACAGCTTGATCCGATCCAGCCGCTCGCGCAATCGTGCGCGGCGCTCGTCGAAGAGCGAATCCGGAAAGGCGATATCTGCCGCACGATCTGAAATCATGTGCATAGACGCCAAGGCCGCCCGGACGGGGCGGCCTCGCGCTGTATCTCTGTGGTCTTCCAGTTCCACGGCAAAGCCGGATTACTTGCCGGCTGCTGCCGCGGCCACGTTGGTGATGGTGAGATCGTCACCCTTGACGGTCGCTGTGACTTTCACCTTCTCGCCCTCGTGACCCTTCAGCATGTCCTGCTGGTCGGAGTTGTAGACCTTACCGCCCGCCACCACCACCAGTTTGGACCCGTTCCCTTCGCACTTCTTCACACAATCGGCAGCGTCGGCGCTGGCGGTTGAGTGTTTGGCGCCGCACATCGCGTCACTAACCACGCCCGTGATGGTTTTGGCCCAGGAAAGGCATCCAAATACCAGCATGGCCGCCACAAACATCAGAAGTTTCTTACGCATGATGCTCTCCTTGTGTTGGATTTAATTATGAGCCCCCAGACTCGACCATGCGCCGGGGCGGCCCACGTCTCCCCAAGCGCGATGCCTCCCGCTTTACTTGTCCCCCGAGCCGCTCTTGGAATCGCCGGCGGCGGGCGCAAGCTCGACCGACGTAATGGTCATGTTCATGTCGTTGGCCATCGGCTCGAACTTTCCCGTGACCTTGACGCGCTTGCCTTCGAATCCCTTCAGCTTCGCCTGTTGCTCGGTCCGGTACATCTTGTCTCCGGGACCGACCACCATCAATTCCTCACCGACGTCGCCGCATCTTTTGACGCACGTCTGGTCCTCCGTTGTTGATTTCAGATGCTTGACGCCGCACATCGCGTCGCTGACCACGCCAATCACGGTATCCGCAGAGGCAATGCCGGCCGCCAGGAGAACTGAGGCCAGCAGCAACAAGAACTTCCTGATCATTTATCGTAACCTTTCCATTTGTCCCGGCCTGTCCCCCACTCCGGGAGCAACGTCAACCATCATATTCCAAAATCGGGCCCGAGTCTCACGACTGCTCCTACCGGGACGCGGGAACGGCCCCAATCGACTTGAAAGCCGCCTCCATCCAGTGTTGCATGCGCTCGCTGTCCCCGAGCGCCACCGGCAGCGGACGATCCTCCAGGTGCGTTCCTTTGCCGTTCATCACTTCGAGCAGCGCCAGGCCCCGCCGGTTCCGCCACAGCAGATTACCCTTGGCGTCCCAGAGCTTCAGTTCCACGGTCGCGGCCGGCAGTTCACCGCGATGTGGAAACATCGAAAACCGATCCAGCGTCCGGACCGCGCGACCGGCGACCGGCTCATCGACTCCGTCCCACGTGGCTAGCAGGCGATCGACCTGCGCCTCGACCCGGATCACGTCCAACTCGAGCACCGCGTCCGAACGGGTCCCCGAAGCCACCGTGGCTATGACGCTGTCCGAGTGCTTAAGGTAGGCTGCCATATCGAAGTCGCCGGTACGCGGGTCCATCGCGCTCAGCATCGAGCCGCCCTGGGCGCGCCTGCTGACTTCCTCGGTGAGATAAGTCGGCGCCACGTACCAGCCGATGCTGGACTTCAGGTAGTCGGTGACAGAATCGTAAAGCATGTCGGCATCGGGAATTTGCGAGTTGGGCAGCAGGGCGATCTTATGGACGTGGGCGGAAATTGCTCCGCCCGGCACAAACATCACCTCAGCAGGATAATCGAGCGACTTCAGAACGGGATTGCCGCTGTCCTGCGGATAGTACACAGCCGTAACCTCAGACCCGACGGTCACCCGGTCGCGGTAGTCCTCAAAGGTCGTCAGCACCAGGGTAGCGCCGTCCTTCGACTGGATCGTGATCTGCCCGGCCTCGACGTTGGCGACAAGGCCAGTCGCTTTTCGAGTCTCGTGCTTGCCGGATTCGTGGTCACCTGGCGCGACCGGGCCGGCGAACGCGAGCCATCCTGGCGAGAGCGAGAGTCCTTGTGCCACGATTCCAATCAGCACCAGCGCTGCGGGAACGAACCTTGGACGCAAAATCGTCCAGCCTCCGCTGTAGCGGCCCCTGGAATCCCCGGACTGCATGTTCCGCATGACCCCGATTCTAGCATTTCGGCGCGACACGGGCGTCAAAGGAGTTCGGAGTTCCTCAGTTCGGAGTTCGAAGTTCCTCACGCCGGATCGGCGACGCCGGAACTTGAGCCTTGTACGAACACCGAACCCCGAACAGAGAATCCCGAACTTACGGGGGAATCCGCATCTGGACGATACCTGGTGTCTGTTATGGCAAGAAAACAAAGGCTTTTCCAGCTTTGTTCCTGAAAGGTGCGTTCGCAAAGTCAGCCACCAGGCACGCGGGGCGATCTTGCCGGTCCCCGGGCGCCCAGCCAGAGACCTGAGAGTGATGGAGGTGAATCGCACAGACATACCGGCACCTCGAACTAGTGGTGTCATTTGACCATTGGAACGCCTGACTATTGGCTGCTCGTCGTCAAACGACATCCGTACACACCTTGAACGAGCGGCAATCGAGCGGGCCGGGGCAGGATCGCATGTCGCTTATTGAGCTGATATTTACAATGTGATACCGGAAGGATCAGAAGTCAAGTGGGCCTCGGTAAATCTCGTCAATGCCACGAGACTCTCAACGCTGCACAGCCCCAAGAACAATAGTCTTACGTCCGGGAGCGATGACCCGATGGCCTGATCGTCCGATGACCTAACAAAAGTTAAGGCGTGTATTTGAACACGGCGCCGCACGCCTGGAAACCGCCGAGTCTGAGGGTGCCGTAGAGGTTGCCGGACGGGTCGCGAATCACCCCGCCATAAGGGGACGCACCGTCGCTGGAGGAGTTGAGAGTGAACTCGTGAAGCGGTATTTCCCTGCCAGTCGTTGTTAACTCAAACAGCGCTCCGCAGCCGTCGGCACAACCGGGCCCGCCGCCGTAAAGCGTGGTGCCGTAAAGGTTACCAGCGGCATCCCTGGCCAAGCTGTCGATGGGATACTTCCCGCCAGCCCCGCCACTAAGGTTGAGTAGGACACTCTCTGCGCCGCCTGGCGTCAGCTTGAAGAGGACGCCGAACCCTTCAGCGCCACCTTCATTCGTGACACCATAGAGGCCTGACGTGTCTTCGAAGAGTCCCCCACCGACAGGGAGCGCCCCATCGACGGGATCGCCCTTGAAGCTGTAAAGCAGCCTCTCGGTGCCTGTCGCAGTTACCTCGAAAACCGTTCCATCAGAAGCAGCCCCGCCCTCATAGGTGGTGCCGTACAGGTTGCCAAGCGAGTCCAAGGTCAGATTGCTGGTGGGATCTCCTCCGTCGGTCAAGGAGTTATCGAATGTGTGGATCACGCTATATGTGCCGCCAGCAGTCCGCTTGAATATAACGCCCCAGCCAGAGCCACCGAGGGAGCTGGTACCATAAAGGTTACCGGCACTATCACGTGCCACTCCGCCTTCCGGTTCGGCGCCATCCGTACAGGCAGATCGCTGGCAGAAGCTGTGCAGGATGCTCTCCGCACCCGCCGTCGTTACTCTGAACACCACTCCCTGGCCAAACTGCCCGCCGAAGACAGTAGTTCCATAGAGGTTGCCCGCATCGTCCAGCGTCAGGCTTCCATAGATGGGGCCGTCCCCGTCCGATGGGGAGCCGGCAAAGCTGTGCAGCACGGTTTCAGTGCCATCGGAGGCTAGCTTGAAAACGGTACCGTTGCCGTACTGTCCGCCCGCCTCGGTAGTGCCGTAGAGGTTGCCCGACGAGTCCCGGACCAGGCCGGCCTCCGGGAACTGACCATCCGGACTGCACTGAAATGAGTAAAGCAGGCTATACGTTCCTGCCGGCGATTTGTCAGCTGATTGTCCGGCGGATTGGGCGTGGAGGGTGGCGGCCGTCCCCAACGCCAAGGTCAGCACTAACAGCTTGGCTGGGCCTCGGAATAGTCTCCTTGAGACTGGGTTTGGGCATCGGCGTCTCGTGCTCATTGAAGCCTCCCTTGTTGTCACGCAGATGGCCCGGCGCAAAACGTCGCCGGCGAACGGGCAGCATCATAAACGCGGCCAGCGTCAGGGTGCAACTCAAATCCGACGCGTGCCGAGCGCCGCAACGCCGCTTGTGGCCGGCAACTCACGATCTCGAACGGACGTATAATCTCCCAGATGCAATTCGAGGCGGGGAGCCGCGGCAACGCGAGGGAGGTCCAGCTATGAAGCACCACCAACAGATCCCGGCGAGGTTCGCCATTCTCAGGAATTCGCTGGTTCTAATCAGCCTGATGCTTATCGCCAGCGCGCCGCGCGCGTCGGCCCAACGTTCCGAGAACAGCCCCAAGCTCACCAAGCGCGTCATCGGCGATTACGGGTATTGGAGCCGTACGCAGACTCCACCTTACAGCGCGGCCCAGATTCCCTTCCGCGAGCTGACGCAGGTCAATCACGCCGGAGTGAGTTTCAACAGCAATGGCTACCTGGATGTACCCTCGGGATTCCTGGAGCCGGCGCTTCTGGCCGGGGCGCACGCCGCAGGCGACAAGGTCCTGCTGCTGCTCGGCGGCGATTTTGAAGCGCTTTCCAAGCCCATTGTGCTCTCGAATCTGCTCGCGAATTTGCAGCGCTTCATCACCACTTACGGCTACGACGGCGTGGACATCGATTGGGAGTATCCGGCGAGCGACACCGACCGCCACACGTTCTACGAACTCATGACGGGCCTGCGCTCGATTTTTCCCAGCCCTACCTACGTGCTCAGCTTGTACCTCGCGCCGTGGGGGAGTCCTTATTATGGCGTCGCGGACCTCATGCCGGTCGTCGATCAGTTCAGCATCATGATGTACGACTGCGCCGGACCCTGGACGGACGACGGCCAGCTCAATTCGCCCATCTTTCCTGACCTCCACAATCCGCAGCCTTACGAATGCCAGCCCGGCGGCAGCGTGGAGCAGACGATCGGCGTCTGGGTGAACACCTACCACGTTCCGCCCGCGCAGTTGAACATGGGAACGCCCTTCTACGGCTACTTCTACGAGAACGTGACGCATCTTTTTGGACCGTGCACGAACTGCGCGAACACCGTGCTTTCCGAGAACTACGGCACGTTCATCAAGCAGCGTATCAACGACCATGGATGGGAGACTTTCTACGATCCCTCGTCGCTGGTGCCGTACATGCTGCGCTCCGACGGCAAGCCCGGGTACATCACCTACGATGACGGATTTTCAACCTACTATCGCGTGTGGTACTCGGACTGGGACCAGGGATTGGGCGGCAGCTTCGCCTGGGCTCTCGATGAGGATTACGACGGGCACACACAGGATCTGTTGGAAGCGATGTATCACGCCAGTTTGAAGGAGCCGGAGTAGCCGTTGCCGCTCGCAAGCCGCTACGGCGAGAGGCGGTCCACTGCGCTCGCAAAGAACTGCTTCACGTCATTCCAGGCCAGAGGCGTGATCAGGTCAGGCAGCGGCTCGCGGTCCGCGACCTCGAAGTACTGCAGCGACTTCAGCAGGTGGGTCCGGCTGTAATTTACGCTGGCGTACTTCTCGGCGAACCATGCAAGGAGTTGCTCGAGACCGTGCTGGTGGGCGACCGTGTAAAGATCAATGAAATCCCGCCGGACGCCGCGACTCGCGATCGCCGAGAGCTTCATGCAGGCGATATCGCGAGGGTCGGCGACTTTCACGCCGAGAAACTGCGCAAAGGGGAAGAGCACGGGATAAGGATAGGCAAGGAAACTGACCTTGGTTCCCGCCACGATCGTGTGCAGGGTATCCGGAGCGACTGCCACCACGTCGAGCCTTGCAAGCGAGCGCATTTTGCGGATCAACGCGTCGGGCTCCACAGGACCGGCACTCATGAAATCGAGGTCATGGGACCGGCGGTGGCCGAAATGGAGTGCGAGGCCCGTGCCCCCGGCCAGGTAACAGGAGTCAAGAATACCCAGCGCCCGGAGATTCTCGAGCGCGCGCTCCGCGTCCGAATTGAGCACTTCCCGGTGCCACGTAGGCTCCTTATTTCCCATGCTTCACTATTACCTTGGCTTTCGACTTTCGACCTTTGACCGGGCGTCACGGGAATGGCTGACGCGCAACACGAAGGGCCGCCACTTCGTCGGGAGCTATCCGGTATCGTGATGCCCAGTAGGTCGCGGACTTGCGCGAGAGCGACCCGTCAGTCGCGATGACTCGCCGGATGACCGCCTCCGGGAAGGTCTCCCTCATCCACTTCACGGCGTCCTCATCACCCAGCTCAAGGATGCGGCCGATGGTGTACTCGGGATAGCCGCCGGGGTTGAAATCGTCAAGACGGACGTCCCAAAATAGAGGATGTAAGTGCTTCGGAATCATACATTTGTATTATAGCTGGGGATTGTGGAAAACGCAAGCATCGTCTTCACGGCCAGTGAGCTGGCCTAGCGTCTCCACTCATGCAACATCGGCGGTATCTTCCACCGGCACACCGGGAGCGGGCTTCTTCTCGGCGCGCATCACGGTGAGCACGATCACGCTCACCAACACCAGCAGCGTCCCAAGAATCGTCCTCAGGCCGAGCGCTTCGCCGCCCAGAAAGTACCCCAGCAACACCGCCACGACCGGATTCACATAAGCGTAGGTGCCGACGCGGGTCGGCGATTCGCGATGAATCAGCCAGACGTAAGCTGTGAACGCAATGATCGACCCCGCCACGATCAGGTAAAGCAGCGAGAGCCACGCCACGGGCGATACGCTGCGCGGATGAAAATCGTGGAATTCGCCCAGCGCCAGGGCCGCGATCGCCAGAAGCACGCCTCCGGAGAGCATCTGGGCTCCGGAACTCATCACTTTCGAGCTTGGCAGCGGCAGCTTCCGCGTGAGCGACGACGCCACCGACCAGCTTATGGCCGCAATAATCAGCCCGCTGGCGCCGGCGCGGTCGATCGGCGCGCCGCCGAGATTGAGAGACCTGCTCATGAGTACCGCCACACCGCCGATCCCGATCAGCAGCGCGACGGCGAGCTGGATCGTGAGCCGCTGAGTTCGCAGGAAGATGATCTCCGAAAGCGACATGAATACCGGGATGGTTGCCATCATCACGGCGGCGATCCCGGAGGGCACGCGCTGCTCGGCCCAGAACAACAGGCCGTAGTCGAGCACGAAAATCAGGACGGCAAGCACCGAAGCGGACGTCCATTCGCGTCGGCTCGGCGATCGTTCGCCGCGCAGGAGCATCCAGCCGTATAGAACGAGGCCGGCCACGAGGAAACGCATGGCCGCCAGCACCAGCGGCGGCACCTCGCGCACGCCGACGCGAATCGCGAGAAACGTCGATCCCCACACCAGATAAATGATCGCGAACGCCAGCAATGTCTTCCAGGCGCGAGGATGTGAGGCGGTTGACATGGCGGTGCGACGATCGGCAGAGTGCGATCGACCGATATTCAGATTAGCAGGAATCTCGCACCGGACTGGAAGTACGTCCAGGCTCTATGTCGACAGCGCAGGATCTGCTTCTACCGCCACTAAGTCTCCGGCACGTGATCAGCGAGTCAATCTCGTCGCCCCGCCCCCAGATGGTCTGATGGGACATTGCCGTCCCGCTCTATCGTGTGTATTTGTGGGTGGCTTAAAACCAGGATGCAGATCATAGCATAGCGTTGGGCTGGCGGGGTGTCCCACCTCGGCCGTGACGCGAGCCGATTAGTCGTCGAGATATGGGTACTTGGGCGGATACAAGAGCCGCCCTATACCCTCGCGTGCTTACACGGTGAATGGGGCGGCCTCAACACTACTCCCGGCGGGAGAGCATGGCCGCCACGCGCAGCGTGACGATCTCATACGGCTTCACATCAACGGCGAGTGAATGCCCGGAGAGATGGAGGGCCTGCTGATTCTCTTCCGCCGCGTTGCACCGCCAGGCGCTCTCGACGTTGAACAAGGGGAACGTCAGGTGTGCAGTAGCCGCGACGCCGCCCGTCTCCAGAAGGCGAATGATCGTACCCTTTCCGTCGTCGGCGGCTTTCCAATTCTCGACCACGACGTCCGGCGTATCGACCGCGAGGAAGCTTGCCGGGTCCGGCTGCAGAGGGCGCTCCGGATTATCGAACTTGTCGTTCGGGACCAATTCGCCCATTTCGAGCGGAGTCATCGCGTCGCGCCCAAATCGCGACAACTCGGCCGGCCCGGGATCGCTACCGCTCGTTACCGCATAACGGAACGTGAAATCTCCGTTCTGAACGCGCCGGAAGTTCGTATGCCAGTAGTTGTTCATCGCGTACGAGAAGATCGTGCCGGTTTTGGGATCGAACTTCTCCGGCCACGTCCCACGGACGATATCGCCGAGCGTGACCAGCGGCGAGTCCACCGGCACCAGGCCGACACTCAACCCTGCCGTCGCCACGCGCACCCAATGCTGGACGGTGAACCAGGCGACATTCGCGCCCGTCAGCAGGTCGCGCGCCGGATCGACGTAACCGTTCTGAATCTCGTAACTGAAGTCGGGATGCTCGGCGGCCACGGGAAACGCGAAGTAGACCGCTTCCTTGGCGTCCACCGGGTCCTTGTGCAAGCGGTTCACCAGGTCGATGCGCTTCTGGCCCTCGTAGAGAATGACCTCGGTCGTGATCGATGGCGCGTGGGGGCCGCTCGTCTCATAGGTCAGAATCTGTCCGTAGGATGTGCGCCGAAGGCTTCCCAGACGTCCGCCGTCTGTGGCGCCGCCCGCGCCGGTCACGGTGAGTTTTGCGAGCGGAAGCGACTTGCGCAGATAGACGAGCTGCGTCTCTCCATCGCCACCCGAGACGTAAAGGTACTGGTTGAAGCGATAGGGGCTCGACGCGTCCACGATCTCGCGGTTGAGCTGCTTGTCGAAGATGCTCTCGATGCCGCCGGCCGCAGCATCCACCGTGATCCGATAGTACGCATTCTCGATCACGTTCGTGGCCGGTAGGGCGGCTGTAGCGGCGGTGTCCTCACCGCCGCCCGGCAGAGCGACTGTACCGGTGGTGTCCTCACCGCCGGCCTCATGCGACTCGACCACCTGATAGCATCGGTAGCCAAGCGAAGGTACATCGCGAGCCAGAAACCGGACGCGACTGTAGCCGTCGTGCCTGGCGACGACGTCAAACGGCACGGGAGTCTTGCTCGGATATTCGAGGATGGCGTCGCCATCGTCCAAATCCGTCTCGACAAGGCCGCTGCGGGCCCAGCTCAAAGGATTGAACACCACAAACGCCGGCGCCGGCACACGAATCTGGTCCGCAAGCTGGCTGAGCGACTGCTCCAGAATGGCGTTAACACGCAGGTGGCCGTCGGTCGCGAAGTGATCCTTCACCGCGAACTGCCGTACCGTCTCTTCGCTTTCCGGCCTCGAGTAGCCTCCCCACGACGTGAAGGTGTGTTCGGCGTAGAGCACGAGGTCGCTCCACATGGCGCGAATCTGCTCCGCCGGGCCGGAAACGTTCTTCTCGAGGCACGTAGCAATGGTCGAAAGCTTCTCGGCGGAGGGCGCACGCTGCTGATTTGCGCGATCGATGCTGAGGTAGTGGACGTCGGTCCCGTACCCGTCCTCCCAGTACGGGCCGCCGTCGCCGCGCACGGTTTCCAGCTCCGAGCCGTACTGCTGGTCGATGGTGCGCATGAAGTCGGGGAAGGTGGATATCCGGATTCTGGGATAGGCGTACTCGGCGTTCCATTTCTCGACAAATTCCCGCTCACCGGGCACGAGATATGTATTCTCGAACTGGCTGCCGAACAGCAAGACGATGTCAGGCTTGTATGAAGGCGATTCGTATTGCTGGAAGAAAGCAGGCAAGGCCTGCCGGCAACCCGCCTCATCGGGAGGTATTCCGCAAACAAACCAGAGCTGCGAGTACTGGCGCGAGTAGGACATCAGTACTTTCTCACCGTCGGGCCCCTGCCACCAGAACGGCGATTTGGTGTTCCAGCGCCCATAGAGCAGGATGGGGCCACGGTCGCTGTTGGCGGCCGCCGAAAAATACTTGATTCCGAGCGCGGCCAGCACGGAAGCGTAAGACCAGGTGTAGCTGGGGACGTCTGTGATATTGGCGTAGTCGAAGGGAATGCCGTACTGCTCGTGCAGATGGCGGCTGTAGTCGGTGGAACGGAGCAATTCCTCAAGGGTCGGGTAACCTGTCATCAGGTTAGCCACTTGAACCGGGACGGCGATTTTGCCCTCGCGAACGAGTTTCAACAGGCGTTCCTGGGTCGCCTCGTTCCGCGACGACAAGTACTGCTGAACGATCCAGGACCCGTCCAGGTTGAACCGCATCTCGGGATGGGCGTCGATCTCATCGAGCAGCCGGTCGAGATTGCGGTTGTGAATCTCCGCGATCTTCGCCTGATAGTCGGTGAAGCCGATGTCGAGGTGCGCGTGGGGCGCCAGGAAAATTGTCCAGTGGCGCTCGGGCACAAAGCTCAATTGCGACTTGGAAGCGTGGCCGTCGAGCCTGACATCGGCCTCGACTGGCGTCGGACCGCTCACTTCAGGCACGGCAAACTCGATGCGCTCCTCGCCGAAATCGTGCCCCTGGGCGAAGCCAGCTTTCAGGCTCTTGCCGGCGACCGTCAACGTCACCTCTCCGCGGCGGGCGGGCTGGTCGTGCGTTATGGTAGCCTCCGCGAGTTCGCAAAGCGCGCCGCCACGCTTCACGTAAAAAATGGTCGGCTCGATTTCAACCTGAGGCGCGGGCGAAGTCCGGGCCTCGGGGTTATGCACCAGCCGCAGGGCGTCGTAACGAATGGACGAGTCGCCCGGGCCGTCCTTCGGATCGTCCGCGGCCGTGAGCACCAGGCGATTCTGGCCGCGCTGGAGCGCTGCGGTGGGGATCACCATCGCGAGCTCGTCTCCGCCATAAATCGGCGAGTCGAAGCCATCGTCACCGGGGTAATCGCTGACCTTGCGGTGAAAGTAGAACAGGCCCGTTTGCCCATTGATTTCAACCTGAAGACGTGGAACGCGCGGCTGTCGCAGGATCACGGAAACCACCAGCGTGAAGGTCCCGCGCGGAGGATTCATCAGATCAAAGTCGATGGTGTAGGGATGAGGCCGGCCGCCGGCTTCCGCGTTCGCCGAGCCCGGCTGCTCCGCGGGCCAGTCCTTGGAGGCATCGCTCTTGCCGACGGTGAAGATCGGGTTCTCGTGAGGGTTCAGGAAACTGGGGCGCGCGTGAAACTCCCCCGACGATTGGTCAAATCGACCGATCTCCCAAACCGTCTGCTCGGCGGCAGCGATCGCTCTCGCTCCGAGAAGCGCCGTCAGCGGCAATGCCAGCGCCAAACCGAGATACACAACGCGCCGGGTTCTCATCACTGGGACCTCATGTGTCCTTTGGGCTCAGTGATTGGTGCGAAAGGGGGGACTCGAACCCCCACCCCTTGCGGGACCAGATCCTAAGTTTAGATTCCGAAGCTGATTCTGCAGCAGATCAACAACTTACGTCGGCATCCTCCGAACAAACCCGGAAAAATCTGCAACCCAAGCGCAAACCGAAAACTCCCAAGCGGAAACGACCGAAGGACGATCCAGAAAAGGGCGGTGAACAATGATGCCTCCCGCTCCGGATCGGCCTATTGCTGCTGTACTGCCGTTCCAGCCTCAACTGACGGGGCCAAGGAAACCACACAACGTGGCCCCGAGGCCGTCAAGGCACTGCTCCCGCGCATCGGCATCAGCACTCACACGCTGAGGAGGCTGGAAGCAATTCAACTTGTCCGCGACCAACGGGACACCGGCGCTCAGGAGGTCTCCTACCACGCCAGACCTTTCGTTCTCTGCGGACTTCCAATACGGCAGCCTGCTACAAACCAACTTGTCTACAGTCGCCGCAACGGTCATTTCCTACTGGAGATCACCGCGCACCGTCGCTTCGGCTTGCCCTACGGCCAGGATCGCCTGATACCCATCTGGCTTGCCCCTCTCGCGCACAAGCAGAGGAGCCGGACCGTACATTTTAGCAGCCCGTCAGAACTCCCGGATTATTTTCACCGCCCAAAGACGGCGCTCAGTACCGTCGAATTCGAGCTGCCTTTCAGCGTGTCTTGACTCCGGAAGGTTGACGGAGCATCAGATTAATGAGGGTGGTTTCATGCGGTGGTCTTGGAAGATCGGACGGCTGGCGGGCATCAACGTCTACATGCACGCGACGTTCGTGCTACTGCTGGCATTCATCCTGTTCGCGTCCTGGTCTGAAAAGCACGACCTGAACGATGCACTGCTTGCGGTCGTCTTTATTCTGCTGATCTTTGCGTGCGTCGTGCTGCACGAGCTCGGGCACGCGCTGACGGCGCGCCGTTACGGGATCCGCACCCGCGACATCATCCTGCTGCCCATCGGCGGCGTGGCGCGACTGGAACGCATGCCGGACCAGCCGTTGCAGGAGCTGAAGGTCGCGCTTGCAGGTCCCGCGGTGAACGTGGTGATCGCCGGCGTGCTCTTTCTGCTGATGGCGGCTTTGCGGATTCATCCGCGGTTTTCGCAGCTCGAACTCGTGAACGGCGATTTCCTTGAGCGCGTCATGTCCGTGAATCTCTGGCTGGCAGGATTCAACCTGATTCCGGCCTTTCCCATGGACGGGGGACGCGTGCTGCGCGCGCTGCTGGCCACACGCATGGATTACACGCAGGCCACGTTGAAAGCGGCGCACATCGGCCAGGCGCTGGCGTTCGTCTTCGGTTTCATCGGCCTGTTCCGCGACCCGTTCCTGCTCTTCATCGCGCTCTTTGTCTGGATGGGCGCCGAGAGTGAAGCGGCCACGGTGCAGATGCAGACCTCGCTCGGCGGCGTCCCGGTCGAGCGCGTGATGCTGACTGACTTCCGGACCTTGCGGCCTGACGACACGCTGGCGCAGGCCACCGATTATGTTCTGGCGGGATTCCAGCACGACTTTCCCGTGGTGTTCGGCGATCACGTGATCGGCATCCTGACCCGCGAGGATCTGATGAAGGCGCTGGCCGCGCACGGCTCCTCTCTGCACGTGCGCGAAGCCATGCGCCGCGAGTTCCAGGTCGCCGACTCGCATGACATGCTCGATCATGCGCTGAAGATGCTGGGAACCACCAAAGTGCGCACGATTCCGGTCGAGCACGACGGCCATCTGGTCGGGCTGCTGAACATGGAGAATGTCGGCGAGTATATGATGATTCAGTCCGCGCTGCGCCAATCGCAGCCGCGCGCCGCCACGCCGTCGAGCGACGTTAAGGACAAGCAGGTTCTGATGCCGTGATGATCGCCCCGTGGCGCGCGCGCGAGCCGCGCCAGACCGTACCTTGAATCAATAACGTGGATCAATGCACCGCATGTGTGCGCGTGAACTCATCGAGACGATCCACAAAATCCGACCACAACCGTTTTGAATCGACGCTGGTCACCCAGGTGATGTTGTCGCTGGTTGCCGGATGCTCGAAGACCATGTCGTCGCGCAACCGTGGTCGCGGCTTGCTCTCGCCGGTTGCAAGACCTTCGACATACGCGGCCGTGATGATGTCCCAGACAATCCAGGGCTTTGAGAAATCATCCTGGCGCATCGGCTTCACGTTGCGATAGTACCAGTCCTGGTACTCTTCCCAGAGCCAGGCTCCGAGCGGACCGTGGCTCGCCACGAGGTGCTTCGCCTGGTCCGGCGTGAGCGCGAGGTAGGCGCGGCACACGTCGCCGCAGCCGATGGCAACCGGAACGCGCGAATCGAGAATCACCTGCCAGGCGCGCGGATCGTTGGCCACGTTGAACTCGTCGCCGCCGTCCGGCCAGCGGTTGAATCCCATCGCGACCACGCGAATGCGCTCCGTCACCGCGGGATCTTCGAGAATCGCCGAGGCGACGTCGGTAGCGGCGCCGATGGTCAGTACATCAAGGCGATGATCTGATGAAAACCCGCGCGAAGCGCCGACGATGAAATCCACGCCGGCGTTTCCGCGCGGAGTGTGCACATCCGCGAGCGGCAGGCTCGATCCTTCGAACAGCGGCGGATGAGCCTGCAGGCCCATGTGATTCTCGACTTCGTCTACCAGCACGCGATAGGTGTAATGGGCGGAGGGATCCGGCAGCGTTGGGGCATGCGCCGACACCATCCCCAGCACCCGGAATTGCGGATTGGTGAGCAGGTAAAGCACCGCCCATTGATCGTCGATTTCGTTGCCGACGTCGGTGGAGAGGATGACGGGAATCTGAGCGGCAGCCACGCCGGCGCTGATTCCGAGGGCTACCAGAACGAGGATGAACGAACGAGGCATCGGCGGAAAACTCAGGACACGCTGATTGGCGTGACTGACACAGTGCTTTTGTCGAGCTCCGCCAGCCGTTTGCGGGCATAGTCCGCCCAGGAACTTGAAGGATCGAGTTCGACGTACCGGCGCCAGTGGGAACGCGCGCGCGTGAAAGCGCCGAGCTTTTCGCAAACGCGCGCCAGATTGTAATGCGCGTCCGCGAATCCCGGCGCCAGCGTCAGGGCCTCGTCGAAATAATGCGCCGCGGCCTCGGGCTGTCCCAAATCATCAAGGACGCTGCCGAGATTGAAGTGAGCGAGCGGATTCCCGGGCGCGATTTCCACGGCTCGGCGGAACTCTGCGGCGGCCGCTTGCCAATCGCCTTCCTCATAGTAGAGCGTTCCGAGATTCAGCCGCGGCTCGAGCCACTGCGGCGCCTTCTCCACGATGTTGCGATAGGCCTGGATCGCCTGTTTGCGCATCCCGGGATCGCCTTCGCAGTCGAGCGCCATCGCCAGCCAGTCTTCCATGCTGCGCTCGGGCATCGCGCTCACGCGCGCTGCCTGCCCGGTACCGTCGAAGTCGAGCAAAAGCTGGCCCGAGACGGGCTCAATGCGGGTGCCCTGGTACTCCACGGCGACGCGACGTCCGGCGGGAACAAAACGTAATTCGGTAAGTGCGGTTTGGGCTTCGGCAGGAAACTGGCGCTGCACGGCTTGGAGAGCCACCAGCAGACGCCGGGCGGAAATGTGCTGGCCGGTGATCTGTTTTACCGCGCGCAGCCGGACCAGATCGCTGAAACTGTACGGTCGCTCGCGCGTCTCCGGCGCGTTCACCAGCCGGAGGCGCTCCCAATAGCTAAGCTGCGCGGTGGTGATGCCCACGATGCGAAGCACGTCGTTGCGGCTGAATTGCTGGAGGGCTGTCGTCATCGTTCCCCCTTGCCGGCGCCGCGTCTTGCATTGCCGGCCCGCTCCTTGAAACGCACGGCGCTGTGGCCGCGGTGTCCCGACCGCCGCCTCCAGATCGTCGGTTGTCTCGGCGGTGAGGACACCGCCGCTACAGCGCGGCCGTTACTTCGCCGCTTTTCGCGATCCCCGCTTGGGCGCCGCTTCTTCTTCCGCCGTCGCCCGCACTGGGGGCTTCTTGGGCGCGGATTCGCGCGCGGCCAGACTCTTCTTCAACGCTTCCATCATGTCGATGACGGGCGCGAGCTGCGGCTCAGGAGCCTCGGCGATCTGCTGTCCGGCGAGCTTCGCGTTCACCAGTTCCTTCAGCCGATCCTGATACTCGTCGCGATAGCGCTTCGGGTCGAACTCGCCCGTAAGGCTATCCACCAGCTGCTTGGCCAGCTTGATCTCTTCCGGCTTCACCACGACGTCCGTCGTCTGGCCGTACTCCGGCACCTCGCGCACCTCATTCGCATAGTACATGGTGTGCAGCGTGAGCCCATGCGCGCGCGCCCGGATGATCACCGTGTACTCGTGCTGGTGCATGGCGACTTTGGCGATGGCCGCGCGTCCCGATTCCTCCATCGTCTTCACGAGCAGTTGGTAAGCTTTGCGTCCCGGATCCTCCGGGACCGCGAAGTACGAGGTCTCATAGTACAGCGGATCGACGTCCTTGAGATCGACGAATTCCTGGATCTCCATGGTGCGCGCCGAGGGCGGAGCAATCTTCTTGATCTCCTCTTCCTCGACGAGCACGTATCGATCCTTCTCGTACTCGTAGCCCTTGACGATTTCCGAGCGCGGCACCTGGCGCTGGCAGGTGGGGCAGTACTGCGGCTGCTTGATGCGCGTGTTGCACTCGGCGTGAAGCTGGTTGAAGTGGATGGTTTCGCCGCGCGCGGCGGAGAAGAGCCGGATTGGAATCGAGATCAGCCCGAAGGTCAGATAACCTGTCCAGACAGTGGTTGCCACGTCACCATTCCTTTCCCTCCCCACAGGCCGCGTCCTGCGACCCGCCAGTGGCCAGCAAGCATCCCCAGCGCAGTGTATGACAGATCGAGGCTAGACGCAAGCATTTTGGTTGCTGGAAGGCGGCTGCCGGTTTCCGGTTGACATTTTCCGGTGGTCGGATCCCGGGTTCCGTCGTTCCCTGCACCAGTGCCGAATTGTCTAACTTTAAATCACTCGATCACCCCGATAAACCCAATGGCCCAATCTCAGCCGCCCCAATCCGCGTGCCGAAATGTCAGCGTCCATCCAGTCCTCGAATCCTTGAGCTTCCGCGTTCGGGACCGCACTTTAATCTCTCGTCTTTGGCCTCCGTCTCCCTGTAGTCTGGGCACGTTATAACTGAGTCGTTTAGTCCAGCCACTCTGATCTGAGGTTTTCCCGGCACTCCGCTGATTCCAAATGACCTTCCAGCTTCGATTGTAGGCATGTTTTCGGGCTCCGCTCGCTGACACGTCACAGGCTGTCGTGACGGTGAGCACGACATGTCGTGACGGGCGGGCGACGAGCGGCGGTTTCCAGAGCGTTGCACTACCCTTTTGCTGAAAAACAGCCTTTTTATGAGGTTAAACTGCTGAAAACAAGCGGGATAGGCGAAGTGGGTTTGGCGGCTTCCATTTTGGGTGTAACCTACTGACGGCGCGGGGCTTAAGTGCAATGGGTTTGGTTGGCTTTGGCGTTTAGGACGAAAACTGCTTGTTGGGCTGGTCGAAGAGGTCGAATGACAGCGCGTCCGGGCGATTAACAGCCTTGATAACATCTTCTTATTTACTATATTATACACCCAACTTGCTCAATGTCAAGTCCTTTCTGGCAGCGGTGCCGAACCAAAACAGCGCGCCCTGTCCACGATTTAAGACGCGACGCCGGCGATTCCGCGTCGGCCTTCCGCGCGTTCCAGATTTTAGGCTAGTGACCCACCAGTCTACAGTTGACTGACACGATCAAGGTAATGCTTGCTACAATAATGAGGACGTGCAGATCAGGCATCGACGCAATCTCCGCCGCCCTCTCACAAGCTTATTGCTGTTTCTGCAGTTCAGTCTGCTGACGATTTCGGGGTTTCACTACCACGACGATCCGAATCTGGCGGACCGGCATGCGCCAGCCGTCTCGCGCGAGGCGCCTGCTTACCAGGGACCAGCGTCGTCGGACTGGATGCTATGTCCTGTATGCCAGGTCATGCGCTCCGGCGCCCAGCCTGTATCGATAGCCGTGGTTCCGCAGGTGGTAACGTACTGTTTCTTCGTCCTCAGCCGGATGCCGGTCCACCGCATTTCTCACCTCCCGTCCGCGGTCCATGGCCGCGCGCCACCCGTTTCCTAAAGCGCGTTCGCTTTTTTTCAGATTCCAACCGTTAGACCTACCCTGATGGCGTGAAGTGGCCGCCCGCGGCTGTCTGCTACATTCGTGGACCGATGCACGCCGTCTGAGGAGGTTGCGCTCTTACAGGAACGAGGAGTTTGCCATGAGGAACAGGTGGTTATCGGGGAGAAACGCCGGCGAGGGAATGATGCTGCTTTCGATCGTCGTGGCAGTGCTCGGCGCCTGCTCCTGCGGACAGCACACCACGGATGCTGGCACGCCGTCGGTCGCTTATGGTACCGATCGCGGGGAAAGCACAACGGCCCGACTGTTCAGCGTACCCCAAGAGCAGATGGGGCACGTCCAGTTGGTGACGGTTGAAGCCTCGCCGCTGCCGCGCGTGCTGCGTCTCACGGGGTCGGTGGAATACAACAACTTTGAAACGACTCCGGTGATTACCCAGGTGGGAGGTCCCGTTTCGAGGATCCTGGTATCGCCCGGAGAAGTCGTGAACACCGGTCAGGTACTCCTGGATGTGGCCAGCCCCGATTACGCCCAGGACCGCACCAATTATCTCAAGGCTCTTGAGGCGCTTTCGCTCGCCGACAAAGCTTACGCGCGCGCGGAGCTTCTTTATCAACACGGGGCCATTGCCCAGGCTGACCTGGAGCAGGCAGAGACGACCCGCGATCAGGCGCGCGCCGACCTCCAGGCCGCGGAACAGGCGCTCAAAGTGCTCGGAATCTCAAGCCTGGATTCCCTCGCCGCCGGTCCGTCATCGGCACAAATTCCTCTGCTCGCGCCGATCGGAGGCGAGATCGTGGAAAGGCTGGTCGCGCCCGGCCAGGTGCTGCAGGCGGGCGCGACGCAGTGCTTCACCATCTCGAACATGAGGACCGTCTGGGTGCTGGCCAATGTCTACCAGCAGGATCTGGCGTACGTTCGCAACGGCGAAGAGGTGGAGATCAGGACGGACGCCTATCCGGACACTTTCCGCGGACGCATTTCCTACATTGCGCCGTCCGTCGACGCGACCACGCGGACGCTGCAAGTGCGCATTGTGACCGAGAATCCGGGAGACAAGCTGAAGAAGGACATGTACGTCACCGCTCTGGTACGGGCGAGTTCCATCGCGCACGCGATTACAGTTCCCGACGCGGCGGTGCTACGAAACGCTGAGAATCAGCCGTTCGTCTACGTCGAGGCCGGGCAGAACCAGTTTGGCGAGCGGCCGGTGTCCGTGGGGGAAAGCGAGGGCGGACGGACGCAGATTCTCTCCGGCCTCGGGGAAGGCGAGCGCGTGGTGGCCGACGGCAGTCTGTTCCTGCAATTCGCCAACTCGCTGCAGCGTTAGGCGTAGCGCAGGGCTTTATCGTCTGTGTGGGAACTTGCGGCATGACTCTTTAAGTCCCGGGCATGCCCGGCCTGACGGCCGGCTCTACTTATGGTTCATCGAATCGTCCAGTTCGCGCTCAACCAGCGATTCCTGGTGTTGATGCTGGTCGCTTTCATCACGGCGGCGGGGATCTTGTCGTTTGAACGCATGCCGGTCGACGCCTACCCTGACCTCTCGCCTCCCATGGTGGAGATCATTACGCAGTGGGATGGTCACGCGGCCGAAGAGATCGAGCGCCTCGTCACCCTGCCTATTGAAGTCGAAATGAATGGCATCCCGCAGCTCGTGGTGATGCGATCCATCTCCCTCTATGGGCTATCGGACGTCATCCTGACTTTCGAAGACGAGACGGACAACTACTTCGCCCGACAGGTGGCGTTCGAACGCTTGAGCGATGTTACCCTGCCGAGCGGCGTAACGCCGTCGCTCGCGCCGCTCTTCAGCCCCAGCGGGCTGGTCTACCGCTACGTGATCGAGAGCCCGGATCACACGCCGCAGGAATTGAAGACGATTGAGGACTGGGTGCTGGAGCGCGCCTACAAGTCGGTCCCCGGCGTGGCGGACGATTCCGGATTCGGCGGCACCGTGATGCAATACCAGGTGCTGCTTGATCCCGCCCGACTCTACTCCTACCATCTCACCGTACCTCAGGTGATCCAGGCGCTGGCTGCCAATAATGGCAACGCCGGCGGCGGATTCTACCAGCAGGGCGGCCAGTTCTATTACGTGCGCGGGCTGGGCCTGGTGAAGGATACCGCCGATATCGGCAATATCGTGGTGGCGAGCAATAATGGCGCGCCTGTGCGCGTTCGCGATGTTGCCCAGGTCACGATCGGGCACGCTCCCCGACTGGGCGAGTTCGGGTTCGAAAAGAACGACGACGCGGTTGAAGGCGTCATCCTGATGCGCCGCGGCGAGCAGACTCAAAATGTCCTGAAGCGCGTGGAAGAGAAAACCGAGCAGCTCAACCGCCAGGTGCTGCCGCCCGACGTGAAGATCCGGCCCTTCTATGACCGCAGCGCTCTGGTTGCCTTGACCACCGACACCGTGGAAGCGAACCTGCTGCGCGGCATGATCCTGGTTTTGGTCGTCTTGATGTTCTTCCTGGTCAGCGTGCGCGCCGCCATCATCACCGCGCTCACCATTCCACTGGCTCTGCTCTTTGCTTTCATTTTCCTCCGCCTCCACGACGTCTCGGCGAATCTGCTCTCCATCGGCGCCGTCGATTTCGGAATCATCATCGACGGCACCGTGGTGATCATGGAGAACATCTACCGCGAACTGGGGCTCCGCGAGGGCCGCGACTACAACCTGAAGCAGGTGATCCTGGCGGCGTCACGCGATGTTGACCGGCCTGTCTTTTACGCCGTGGCCGTGATTATCGCCGGTTACGTCCCGATTTATGCCTTGACTGGGCCATCGGGCAAGCTCTTCGATCCCATGGCCGACACCATGTCTTTCGCACTGGTCGGCGCCTTGATCCTGGCACTGACGCTCGTTCCGGTGCTGGCTTCTTACTGGTTCAAAAAGGGAGTCCGGGAGCGCGTGAACCGGCCCTTTGAATGGATGAAGAGAGTCTATGGCAGTGAGCTCAACTGGTGTCTTAACCGTCCCAAGCTGACGCTGATCGTCGCGGTACTGATCTTCGCAGGTACGCTGCTGCTGGTCCCATCCATCGGCGGCGAATTCATGCCTCATCTCGACGAGGGCGCGCTCTGGGTGAGGGCCACGATGCCCTATACGATCTCCTTTGACGAAGCCAGCAAGATCGCGCCGCAGATCCGCGACATTCTGATGTCCTATCCCCAGGTCACCGAAGTGGCCTCCGAGCTCGGACGGCCCGACGACGGCACCGATTCCACCGGGTTCTTCAATGTGGAGTTTTACGTCGGGCTCAAGCCGTACAAGGACCGGTCGTGGACAGGCAAGCTGCGCACCAAGGAGGAACTCACCGACGCCATTCGTGACCGCCTGGCATCCTATCCCGGCATCATCTTCAACTTCACTCAGCCCGCTGAAGACGCGGTCGACGAGGCCTTGACCGGCTTGAAGAGCGCGCTCGCGGTCAAGGTGTATGGACCTGACCTGAACGTGCTTCAGAACAAGGCGCTGCAGATCAAGCAGATTCTGAGTCACGTCCCGGGCTTTACGGAGTTGACCGTCGTGCGCGAACTGGGACAGCCAAGCCTGCTCGTGGACGTCAATCGTGAGGAGATCGCCCGTTACGGCATCAACGTCGCGGACGTGGAGGCGGTGGTTCAGGCTGCCGTGGGCGGCCAGGCGGCCACCCAGGTGATCCAGGGTGAAAAGCTTTTCGATCTTGTGGTGCGCGAAGAACCCCAGTTTCGCTCGAGTGCCCATCAGATCGGCGAACTGCTGGTGGGAACTCCCAGCGGCCAGCAGATACCTCTGAGCGCGCTCGCGGATATCCGGCAGGGAAACGGCGCTTCTTTCATTTACCGCGAAAACAACTCGCGCTACATCGGGATTCAATACAGCATCGAGGGCCGGGATCTGGCCCGCGCCGTGGCCGACGGGCAGCGGGCCGTCAATGGCGTGGTCTCGTTGCCGTCGGGCTACTGGATGGACTGGGGCGGTGAATACAGCGAGTACCTGGCTGCGCGCTCGCAACTCTCGGTCATCGGTCCGCTCGCCGTCGTTGTGATTTTTCTGATCTTGTTCGCGCTTTACGGGAATTTCAAATTCCCCGTCACCATCGCTATCGGGGTGTTAATCACTGAACCCGTCGGCGCTTTGCTGGCCTTGAAGCTGACGCATACACCTTTCAGTGTTTCCTCGGCCCTCGGCCTGCTCGCACTGATGGGCGTCTCGGTGGAAACGGCGGTCATCCTGGTTTCTTACATCAACAAGCTGCGCCTCGAAGGCAAGGGAATCCGCGAAGCCACTTACGAAGCTGCCCTGCTTCGATTGCGTCCCATCATGATGACCGCGCTGGTCGCTTGTCTCGGGCTGCTGCCTGCCGCCCTCTCCCACAGCATCGGGTCCGACACCCAGCGTCCGTTTGCCATCGTGGTGGTTGCTGGACTGATTTCCCGCCTCTTTCTGGGCTTTTTCGTGAACCCGGTTCTCTATGAGATGGTGGCGCGCGAGGGAGACGTCCTGCAGGTATGAGACCGCATTCAGCGGTTCAGTCGCCTTAGCTTTGATCCGGCTCGAACCTTCGTGAGGTGAGTTCCAGAATAGGGGCAATCCTATTGTGAAGCCCCACCCTTGCTCTGGTATCGCGCCATGTGCTCCTGATACTCGCGATTGCTGGGCTGGAGTTGCAGCGCCCGCGTTTCGACCTTCACCGCTTCGGCGTACTGCCGGTTAACGTAGAGCGCTTCGGCCAGCGTATCGATGTACTCAGGCTGCCGCCAGCTCGAAATAGCCACTGCCTTCCGGGCGTGATCGAGCGCGCCGGCGGGATCGCGAAACTTGGGATCGTCGGCGGTGGCGTAGAGCCAGGCCAGATTGTTGTGCGCTACGGCCGCATTCGGGCTGAGCCGCAGCACGGTCTGATAGCGCTGGATCGCCTGCGCATAAAGCTTCTGCCCGGCCATCAGGTCGGCGACGGCTTCCTGGACGTCGGGCGCGCCGGGGTCCTCATTCGCCAGCGCCTCGAATTCCTTCTCCGCCGCCGCCGGGTTGCCGCTCTCCTGGTAGGCGGAAGCCAGCCCGTAGCGCGCCACCGGCGAGTCGGGGTCGAGCTTGAGCGCCTGCTGGAATTCCGCGACTGCGCGCTGAGGATCATGCTGGCGCAACTCGAGTTGACCGATCGCGAGGACGGGACGCTCGTCACGAGGGTCGAGCTCCTGCGCGCGCTGGTATCGGTCAAAAGCCTGGCCGGCCTGGTGCGCTGCTTCGAGGCGCTGTCCCTCATCCACCAGCCGCTTGACTTCGGAAGCGACCGGATAGTGTCTGGCTGCCGCCACCATGGCAATCGCCACAATGCCCGCCGGCACCAGCACAATGTACTGGAAGGAACGCGGCACCGGCTCCCAGCTTGCGACGCGCTGCGGAGCCTGCGCGTCGGTGGCCGGAGCTTCCGTAGTGACTTCTGTCGAGCGCAGCGGTGGAATCAGAAAAGCCAACAGCGCGCCGCCGATTAATCCGCCGAGGTGTCCCCAGTTGTCGATGTTGGAGACCAGGTGCCCGGCCGCCAATTGTATGACGATGAAGATCGCCAGGATCAGGGTGAAACGGCCGCGCCGGAACACGCGCGCCAACTCGTGAGGGAGCGCGTCGCGATGCGTCCAGCCGCCCACCACGATGGCGCCTGCCGCCCCGAAAATCGCGCCCGATGCGCCGGCCGCGAGCACATGACCGTGAAACATCGAGAGGAGCGACCCGCAGATTCCCGCGCCGAGGTAGATGACCGCATAGCGCCCGTAGCCGTACATGCGCTCCAGCACCGGTCCGATGATCAGCAGTGTGAACATGTTCACGCCGAGATGCCAGAACCCGATGTGCAGAAACAGCGGCATCACCGCGCGCCAGTATTGCCCCTGTTGGAAAGAAGGCTTGTAGGACGCGCCGAAATTGAGCAGGATGTCGGTGTTCTTCGAACCGCCGGCCAGCGTCTGCAGAACAAAGACTATGACGCAGAGCGCAACGATGGTCAGGGTAGCGACGGGAATCTGTCGAGGCTCGCGACCGGGCAATCGGACCTCGGCGCCAGGCCATTCGGACGCGGGAACCGGCTGCTGAGCGTCAAATTCCATCACTTACATTGTAAGCGTGAGATTGTGCAGCTTGCTTGGAGAGAATCGCGACGGAGAGATCGTGGCTACTATTGAGGTTGCGAAGGGGGCACTATTTTGTAATACGCTTCCCCGGCGCAGGCCCGGCACAACACACGTCCTTCGCGGCGCACTTCGCGTCCGTTGTTGATGCCTTCACCGCAGGAGTCGCACGCCACGCGCGACCGCGGCCCGCCGGGCAGATCCTCCGGCGCAACCTGCACCGTCACCTTCTGCACGGTGAACAGGTCGCCGTCGTCCATTACTTTGTAGGCTTCGAGCTGCTGGCGATGCGGCTGGGCGATCCCGGGGAACATCGACTTGGCCTTCAGACGCGAGTCATCACGCGCCGAGACGCGCACGGCCGCGCCCGTCTTGAGATCGACGAAAGTCGCCGCCACTTTGCCGTAATCCACGTACTTGAGCGACCGGCGTCCGAGCGAACATCCGGTCACAACACTGACCGCGTCCGTGGCACAGCGATCGATCTCCACAAAAGTCACCAGGTATCTGGCATTCGCTTCGGGATCGGCGATGCCCAGCGAGGCGAGCCCCAGCATCGCCATCCGCACACCCAGAACCTGGCCGGGACATAGATGCTTGTGTCGCTCGGCCGCGACGGTGAGGTACTCCTCGAGGGACTTCACGCGACGATTATAACTTGGTCCGGTCAAACGCTGGGACCTATAGACAAACCTCCGTTAATCGGCTATTCAATGAAGCAGGATCGTAGGCGAAAGCGGCGGAATTGGCAGACGCGCCAGACTTAAAGAGAATTACATAATATAGTGACATTTAAAACAGCTCGGCCTGCTTCCAGAATGCCGTGACCAGCGTGGGCCGACGCCGCATGCGCCGCAAGGCCGCACAAGCGGCCGTACTCAGTTCGCTCAGGTCGCGCGGACAGAGGTTCGGCAGTTCGTTTTGCTTGAGATAGCCCCAGATATGTTCCAC
>JASHQD010000642.1 GCA_030037755.1 Terriglobia bacterium | reverse complement strand
TTCAAGGACTCGCGCCGGGACACATGGGCGTTCACGTTGTCCACGCCAAGCACTAATCGAGCGTAGCGGACCAAGCCCCCGAGCGGCGTCACCACCCTTACCCGACTTGCGTCGCCTGTTCGGTGCCTCTTTCTTTATACTGGGTGCCGCGGGCTCAATGGAGCTGGCCACACAAATCGCCGGCGAACTGCGATTCGTCCGCTACTTCAGTGTCAACTTGCGACGGCTCGAATTCCGAAACCGCTGCGATCGGCAATCGACAATCGGCGGCGAAGGGGATATGCTTTGCTGCCTTAGAGCATTTTCAGGGGGAGGTTCTGGTTGATGAGAATTCGAAGTGCGATGCAGGGCTCTGATTCGAGCCGGGTTCGGCGATTCGCCGTGGTGCTGTCCTGCTTTCTTTGGATATCGCCGTTGGCGGCGAACGCTGGAGCGCAGCGATACCCTGAGTCGATGTACCAGGAGATGCGCTGGCGCATGATCGGACCGTTCCGCGGCGGCCGCACGCGCGCGGCCACGGGCGTTCCGAGCCAGCCCAACGTGTTCTACATCGGCCAGGTGGACGGCGGCGTCTGGAAGTCTGACGATTACGGCCGCACCTGGAATCCGATCTTCGACGGCGAGCCCTCGCAGTCGATCGGCGCGATCGCGGTGGCCACATCGGACCCGAACGTGGTCTACGTGGGGAGCGGCGAGGGCCTGCATCGTCCCGACCTTTCGGTGGGCGACGGCATTTATAAATCGACCGATGCCGGCAAGACGTGGACCCATCTCGGCCTCAACGACGGCCAGCAGATTCCCGCGCTGGCCATCGATCCGCGCGATCCCAACCGCGTGTTCGCCGCCGTGCTCGGTCATCCCTACGGGCCGAATGCCGAGCGCGGCATCTTCCGTTCCACCGATGGCGGTCAGAACTGGCAGAAGGTCCTGTACAAGGACGAGAACACCGGCGGCTGCGACGTCGAGATCGATCCCTCCAATCCCGACGTGGTTTACGCCACGCTGTGGGAGGATCGTCTGGGTCCGTGGGAAGACGGCAATCAGTTCGCGGGACCGAACGGCGGCATCTTCAAGTCCACGGATGGCGGCAGCAACTGGACTCAGGTTGCCGAGGGCCTGCCGAAGGGTCTGACCCAGGCCTACGTGACTGTCTCGGCGTCGAATCCGCAGCGTCTTTATGCGAGCGTGGCGGCAGGCTACGGCACGTCAATCTATCGCTCGGACGACGGCGGCGCGAGCTGGTCGAAGACGACCGACGACCCTCGCCCGGCGGTGCGCATTGGCGGCGGCGATCTCGCAGTGCCTAGAGTCGATCCCAAGAATCCGGATGTGATTTACACGACCAGCACGGTCACCTGGCGTTCCGCCGACGGCGGCAAGACCTGGACGGGCATCCGCGGCGCGCCGGGCGGCGATGACTACCAGAACATGTGGATCAATCCCAACAATCCCGACGTCATCCTGCTGGTGTCCGACCAGGGCGCGGTCGTGAGCGTGAATGGCGGCGACACCTGGAGCTCGTGGTACAACCAGCCCACGGCGCAGTTCTACCACGTGATCACCGACAACCGGTTTCCGTACTGGGTTTACGGCGCGCAGCAGGAGAGCGGATCGGCCGGCGTCGCCAGCCGCGGCAACGACGGCGAGATCACGTTTCGCGAATTTCATCCCGTCGGAGTGATCGAATACGGCTACGTCGCGCCCGACCCGCTGCATCCTGAGATCGTCTACGGCGCCGGACGCACCGAGGTGTCCAAATTCGACTGGGTGACCGGGCAGGTCGACAACGTGACGCCGATCCCGGTGCGCGACGTGAAGTATCGCGGCGATCGCACCGAGCCGCTGATCTTTTCGCCGGTCGATCCGCACACCCTGTACTACGCCACCAACTTTCTCTTCAAGACCAACGACGGCGGGCGATCATGGACGACGATCAGCCCCGACCTCACCCGCACGGCGCCCGGCATTCCGCCGAGCGTCGGCGACATGGCTGCGAAGAACCCCGAGATCGGCAAAACGCGCGGCGTGATCTATGCGCTCGCGCCCTCGTTCAAGGACGTCAACACGCTCTGGGCCGGCACCGACGACGGCCAGGTCTGGATCACGCATAACGGCGGCAAGGACTGGCAGAACATCACTCCGCCCGAGCTCACGCCTTGGAGCAAGGTCACGCAGGTCAGCGCGTCGCACTTCGATGAACGCACGGCGTTCGCCTCGGTCAGCCGGTTCCGCATCGACGATCTGAAGCCTTACATCTATCGCACGCGCGACGGCGGCAAGAGCTGGCAGCTCATCACGGCCGGCCTCCCCGACGGCAGCCCGGTGGATACGGTCCGCGAGGATCCCGTGCGGAAGGCCTTGCTTTTTGCAGGTACCGAGACTGCCGTGTGGGTCTCGTTCGATGACGGCGATCACTGGCAGTCACTGCAGTTGAATCTGCCGCACAGCTCGATGCGCGACCTGTGGATTCACGACAGCGACTTGCTCGTGGCCACGCATGGACGCTCGTTCTGGATTCTGGATGACATTACGCCGCTGCGCCAGCTTGCCGACGCCGCCGCGCATTCCTCGCCCTACCTCTTCAAACCGGCGCTCTCCTACCGGGTCAAGCGCGACACCAACACCGATACGCCGCTGCCTCCCGATGAGCCCGCCGGGCAGAATCCGCCGGACGGCGCGGTGATCGACTATTACCTGCCGCAGCATGCTTCCGGAGTGGTCACGCTCGAGATCCTGGATTCCACGAGTAAGCCGGTGCGGCACTATTCGAGCGCTGACAAGCCTGAGTTCACCATGGACGATCTGAAGAAGACGCTGCCGGTTCCCATCTACTGGGTGAAGATGCCATCGATTCTCTCCGCCGAGGCGGGCATGCACCGCTGGGTGTGGGATCTGCACTATCCGCCGCCGTCTTCGAATCGCCACGGGTATCCGATCTCCGCCGTGCCGCACGACACGCCGCGCGAGCCGCAAGGTCCGACGGCGCCGCCGGGCCAATATACCGTCAAGCTCACCGTCGACGGCCACAGTTACACGGCGCCGCTGGCGGTGAAGATGGATCCGCGTGTCAAGACACCGCAGGCCGGGCTTCAGGAGCAATTTCAGGCGGAGATGCGCCTCGTTTCTTTGATCGACTCCAACTATAAGGCTGCGGGCGAGGCGCGCGCCGTGCAGGAATCGCTGGCCGCGTTGAAGGCAAAGGCCACAGGTCCGACAGCAGACGCCATCGACGCGTTCGAGAAGAAGATGCGCAGCATTGCCGGCGCTGCGGGAGGATTCTTCGCGCCGCCCTCGCCCGAAGTGACGCTGGCGCGCGCCAGTGGCGACGCGTCCGGGCTCTACGGCATCATCGGCGGTGCGGACGACGCGCCCACCGCAACGCAGACCGCAGCGCTGACGGCGGTCGAACGCGAGTCCGCTGACGTGGCAAAACGCTGGAACGCGATCAAGTCCACGGACATCCCAGCGCTGAATCGGCAATTGAAGAGCGCAGGCCTGCCGGAAATCCAGGTCCATGCGGAATCGCAGCCGGAGGAAGGGTCTGACGATGTGGAGTAGGGTGCCGAGAGCGAAGGATGAAGGATGAAGGGTGAAGGATGAAGGGTGAAATCTGAAATCCGACACTGGAATCTGGAATCGGGAATCCAGAATCCGGAATCCGAAGTCTGAGACCCGAAGTGCCAAAGCCACCGGCGCCTAATCCTGGCCGTTATCAGAAGGAGCTCATGAGAAAAATCGCTCGTCTGCGCGCTCTCAAGTTCATTGTCGCTCTTTGCTTTGTCCACTTCCTGGCCAACCCGGCGAGTGCGCAGACCGCGCAATACCCCAACTACCCGAGCGAAACGCCGGGCGTGCTGAAGCCGTCCACCGACTCATTCGACTACGTCCGCCGCGACGTGATGATCGCCATGCGCGACGGCGTCAAGCTCCACGCCGTGATCCTGGTGCCGAAGGGCGCCCACAACGCGCCGATCCTGCTCACGCGCACGCCTTACAACGCCACCGCGCTCACCAGCCACGAGGATAGCTCTCACCTGGGGCCGGTCCTGCAGGGCTATGACAACGCGGTGGACGTAATCGTCGATGGCGGTTACATCCGTGCGGTCGAGGACATTCGCGGCAAGTACGGCTCCGAAGGCGATTTTGTGATGAACCGGCCGCTGCACGGTCCGCAGAATCCGACGCCCGTCGACGAATCCACGGACACCTACGACACCATCGACTGGCTGGTGAAGAACATTCCGGAATCGAACGGCAAGGTCGGCATTCTGGGCATCTCCTATAACGGATTTCTACCCTTGATGGCCGTGGTGAACCCGCATCCCGCGCTCAAAGTGTCGGTGCCCATGAATCCCATGGTCGACGGCTGGATGGGCGACGACTGGTTCCACAATGGCGCCTTCCGCGAGCAGAACATGCCCTACATCTACGAACAGGAAGCGACGCGCGACAACAGCGAGAAATGGTGGACCAGCGCCTTTGACGATTACGACGTCTACCTGCAGGCGGTATCCGCCGGCAACCTCGGACGATTGCGCGGCCTGGAGCAGGTCGGCTTCTGGCGCAAGATTCTGGATCATCCGGCGTACGACGCCTTCTGGAGCGATCAGGCGATGGACAAAGTGCTCGCCGCTCAACCGCTGAAAGTGCCCATGATGCTCGTTGACAGCCTCTGGGACCAGGAGGACATCTACGGCGCCACCGCCGTCTACCGGGCCGTCAAGCCAAAGGACACCGAAAACGACAAGGTGTTTCTGGTCCTCGGCCCCTGGCATCACGGGCAGGAGATTGACGACGGCAGCACTCTGGGCGCGCTGAAATTCGACAGCGACACAGGACTCTACTTCCGGCAGAAGATCCTGCGTCCGTTTCTCGATCAATACCTGAAGGATGGGGCGCCGGAGGCCGACGTCGCGACGGTGACGGCGTTCGAAACCGGGACCAATAGGTGGCTGAGCCTGTCTTCCTGGCCCTCAGGCTGCGAAAGCGGCTGCAGAATCGACCAGACGGCGCTCTTCTTGAGGGCCGGCGACAAGTTGAGCTTCGATCCGCCCAAGGCCGGCGACGCCGAGTACGACGAATACGTCTCCGATCCCGCCAAGCCGGTGCCGTTTCGCAAGCGTCCGGTGCGGCCGATCGGTTATGACGTGACCAAGGGGCTGACCTGGCCCGAGTGGTTGGTTGACGACCAGCGCGAGGCCTCAGGGCGGCCCGATGTGCTGACATTCACGTCCGATGTGCTCGCGGAATCCGTGAAGATCAGCGGCCAGCCGGTCGCGCACCTGACTGCGTCCACCACCGGCACGGACTCAGACTGGGTGGTCAAGCTGATCGACGTCTATCCCGACGAAGTGGCCGCCCAGCCGGAAATGGGCGGGTATCAACTGATGATCTCTGCCGACATCTTCCGCGGCCGCTACTACGCCGGGTTCGACAAACCCCAGGCGATCCCGTCCGGCAAACCGGTGGACTATCGCTTCGCGCTGCCGACGGCCAACCATGTCTTCCTGCCCGGCCACCGGATCATGGTGCAGGTCCAGTCGAGCTGGTTTCCGCTGTACGATCGTAATCCGCAGACGTTCGTACCCAACATCTTCTGGGCGAAACCGGAGGATTATCGGAAGGCGACCGAGCGGATCTACCATTCGTCGGCCGGCCGCAGCTTCGTCGAGCTGCCTGTGGTCCGCATGCCCTGACTGCGCGATGGCCGCGCACACGGAGGCTGGAGCCCACATACATAGCTTCTTTATTCCTCCGGCTCGCCGCTCGCCAGACCTTTGCGGATCAGACCTTCGAAGCCCCGGGAACCATCGCCAGAGGCCTTGAAAGCGCCTGGGGCACTCGTGCTACACTCTCTCAGGCAGGATTGATGGGCCGTTAGCTCAATTGGTAGAGCAACTGACTCTTAATCAGTAGGTTGGGGGTTCGATTCCCTCACGGCTCACCATCAAATCGTGCGCTGTTTCCGCGGCCCTTGTGTGACCGATGTCACATACGTCTGCTGACCCCGGCTGGACCATAAGACTGGAGTGCCGCCTGCGATGCTAGGCCTACGGCGGTGCTCGCGCTTGGCATCTCTGTAGTGTCCCCGGATAGGATCCGCCGATGAAGGGCGCGATTCAGGTCGGCGACGCGACTCTCGCGAAGATCCTCGCCTTAATCTCGTTGATTCCTGCAGCGCTCTTCACGACCGTTTCGGCGGCGGACGCACAGTCCTACATCTTCAACCGCGCTGATTTCAGCGCCGGTTCCCTGCCACAAGCAATCGTCGAGGGAGACTTCAACGGTGACGGGAGGCTGGACCTCGCCGTGGTCAACAAGCTCTCCGACGACGTGTCGATCCTGCTCGGGCAGCCGGACGGAAGTTTCGCCCCTGGGGCGACAGTTACGGTCGGTGACAACCCGCAGGCGATCGTCGTCGGCGACTTCAACAACGACGGCAAGCTCGATTTTGCGGTGGCGAACAGCATCGACGACGACGTCGACATTTTCCTTGGGAATGGGGACGGCACGTTCACTCTGACGTACACGGCGCCGGTCGGGGTGGAACCCTACGCGCTCGCCGCGGCTGACTTCAACGGTGATGGGAACCTGGATCTTGCCGTCGCGAATTATGTGGATGGCACGGTTTCGATACTGCTGGGTCTGGGCAATGGCACGTTCTCGCTGAAATCCACCATCGTTACCGGCGAATCCCCGGACGGGTTGGCCACAGGTGACTTCAACCTCGATGGCCGGCCCGATCTGGCGGTGGCGAACTTCGGATCCAACACGGCGTCGGTTCTGATTGGCAACGGCGACGGAACTTTCACCACCAAGCCCAGTGTCGCCGTCGGCACGTACCCGACGGCCGTGGCCGTGGGAGATTTCAACGGCGATACCAAGCCCGACCTGGCGGTTGCCAACCTGGGCATGCCGGGCGTACCCAACTACGTTTCCATCTTGATCGGGAACGGCGACGGCACATTCAAGCCCCAGACCACATATGCGGTGGCTGCCGGATCGCTCGGCGTCGATGCAGCCGACCTGAATGGCGACGGGAAGCTCGACCTGGCGCTCGCCAATCTGAGCGATCTTGTGCCGGCACAGGGCGTCTCGATCCTCCTCGGAAACGGTGACGGCACGTTTCAGGCGCAGGTCAACTATGCAGCCAGCCCACTCCCATCCGCGGTGGCGATCGGAGACTTCAACGGTGACGGCAAGCCTGACCTTGCTATAGCCACCGAGTGGAGCACAGCCTCCACCGAGTCAGGCGCGGTGTCCATACTTCTGGGCCTCGGCGACGGCCGGTTCGCGAATCGTACTGACTACAATACCGGCAACAGTCCTGTGGGAGTGAGCACCACGCCGGCCTCGGCATTCAAGGTGAGCTTCGATGACTTCAACAACGATGGCATTCCGGACGTCGCGGTCGTGAACTCCAAGGACGGCACGGTGTCGATTTTCATCGGCCAGAGTGGCGGGACTTTTCAAACTACCGCGAAGACCTTTGCGACCGGCACGACGCCTGTAGCGGTGGTTGCGGGCGACTGGAACGGCGACGGCAACCTGGATCTCGGCGTGGTCAACGAGGGCAGCAACAGCGTCTCCGTGCTACTCGGCAACGGCGACGGTACCTTCAAACCGCACGTGGACTATTCCGTGGGAAATGAACCAACCTCGATCTGGGTATGCCAGTGCTCCGGCGGCACTGTGCCCGACCTCATCGTTGCCAACTCCTCCGACAGTACGGTTTCAGTCCTGATCGGGAACGGCGACGGGACCTTCAAGACGCAGGAGGTTTCTTCGACCGGTAAGGATCCGCAGTCGGTGTTTGCCGGAGATATCTTTGGAGCCGGCAATCGCGACGCCATCACAGCCAATTCGGTCGACGGCACTGTGTCCGTCCTTGAGGGCACCGGTAACGGGACTTTCCAATCTCCCGTCGTCTACACCACGGGCGGTTCGTCGCCGTCGCACGCAATCCTCGCCGACGTGAACCAAGACGGATATCTCGACATCGTAGCTCTCAACGCTGGAAGCAACACCGCAGGCGTTCTGCTGAACAACGGAAACGGGACATATGGGAGTGCCGTGACTTATGCGACTGGGAATCTGCCCATCGATCTGGACACCGCCGACTTTAACCTGGATGGCTTCTACGACCTCGC
>JASHQD010000641.1 GCA_030037755.1 Terriglobia bacterium | reverse complement strand
CCGTGGGGTCCGCCCTCGGCTGCTTGTCCCTGCTGCATGCGCTGCATTCCCATTTGCATCATGCTTATGGGCATTTCCATCGGCGGCCGGCCCGGAGGCTGCATAATCATGCGCTTGATGTCCGTGCCGCCGCCCTGCGTCGACACGAGTTCTTTCATGACCATCTTGCCCCGCGCCGAGGTTGATCGCATCTCGAGCCAGTATGCGTCCTGACCATCGACCGTCTCTTTCCCAACTACAGCCCAGCTCCAATCGTGGGTTGTACCGTTCTTGTCGGTCAGTTGGTACTGCGCGCCGGAACCGACCACGGGCTTGAATTCGCCCGGGATGTTCGGCGGACGCATCATTCCTTGCGACCAGCATGCGCCGGCCATACCGAGCACTGCGACCGCTGCTGCCGCCAGATTGCGAATCGATTTCATTGAACTAACCCCCTTTCGCGGAGACTGCCTCGGGGAGCCTCCCGACTGCCATATACTATCGCAATCTTGCCGTTTTGCAGCTTCTTAGTTAAGCGCTTGCCTGAACCCGGAACCGTTGCTGGGCTGTTTGGCCTCGACAGGAAATCGAGGCGGGCCGGGTCGCAGGACTGGCCAAGCCCGCCAAGCCTCAACTCTCCCTCATCACAATCGATTATCCGTGGGCGATTTTCCTGTGATCGTTTCGATGGGCACCCGATCACGAACCTCGTAACGACGCGACCTCCCGTATTTCACCGGTACGCCTCTGTTCGCGGCCCAAGACGGCTGAATTCGGCATCGGAAGCATCGTTTTTCGCCCTTCGGTTTCATCTAAATCATTTATCATCCATAACATAACGGTTTATCCGCGCAAGTCTTGTATTTTCATACGCCTAACGGATTTCCCGTCTTATCGAAAGCGTTAAGTGTATTGATATCAATAGCCTAACGGATTCGCTATCGTAAAGTTGATTTTTCCCGTTCTCCTTTCCTCGCGGAAACGTCGGGCCCGCGAGGCCGACATAGTATTGTTCTCACCGGCGGTTCAATGATTTAGAGTCGAGAGCGTAAAAAATACCCGGCACCGATGCTACGATGGTCGGAATTCAGACACCGTTCAGGATCCGGGGCACTTCGAGCAGGTGCGCTGCTCCAAAACTTCGGTTGCAGATGCCCTCACCCCGGCATCGTCAAAATGAGCGTTCTGAGAAAAAATACTTGATTCCAACTATAATCCGCATTATATTCGTCGGGTATTTGTTCAGCCGTTAAGTTGCAGGCCGCAGGTGCGCGCCGTCAGGATGTTTGGCGCGGATCGGCCGATTAATACGGGGGGAATCGCCGATTTTCTTGTCAATTCTGGCCAGCCTGGTCGCCACAAGCCGGGAGGGCATTGCAGGTTCTTTGTCCGGGTTTTGTTGGGTTGCACAACGGCACCCATCGTTCGGTAGCCGATACTGATGCTCGGAATTGGAGGACTCGATGAAGAAGCTTGTGGTGTGGAGCATTGCCGCAGAATTCCTCTTCGTACTGCTCTCTTCCGCCGTACGACCCGCTTTCGCACAAAGCTCCGTTGCCGGATCCATTAACGGTATTATTACAGACTCTTCCGGCGCCGTGATTCCGAACGCCAACATCACGGTCACTAATACGGGGACCCAACAGGTGGTGAAGACGACCACGAACGCGTCCGGATACTACACGGCGCCGAACTTGCCTTCCGGCGATTACGATGTGCGCGTCGAGAAGGAAGGCTTTGAGGCGTGCCTGAATCGCGGCGTGCACCTCGATCCGGCGGCCAACGTCGAAAGTGGCTGCTCGATGAAGGTCGGACAGGTGTCGCAGACCGTGGAAGTGCAGGCCAGTGCCGTCAACGTGGACGTTGAGGACGCCAAGACGGAACGTACGGTCGACTCCACCCAGATGGAGCAGTTGCCGGTGAACGGCCGGAACTTCGTCAGCCTCCTCGGCCTCCAACCCGGCGTGGTTCAGGGTTTTTCATTCAACAGCTTCCAGGCGATGAGCCTGTTTGCATCGCAGTGCACGATGGTGAACGGGCAAAGCGGCGAATCGAATAACCTGCTCATCGACGGCGCCCCGTCAACCCGCACGCGCGCCAACGGCGCCACCGTCGGGATGCCGAGCATGGACGCTATCGGCGAAGTGAACATCATCACCAGCGGTTACATGCCGGAATACTCCCGCGCCTCCGGCGGCCAGATCGTAACCAACATGAAGTCGGGCACCGACCAGTACCATGCCGATGCTTACGAGTTCATCCGCAACGACGACCTCGATTCGCGGTACTTCTTCTCCCCGACTGTGCCCAAGCTCGACTACAACGACTTCGGGTTCACAATCGGCGGGCCCGTGATTCCCAAGACGCACAAGCTGTATGCGTTCTGGGCGGAAGAATGGCAGAAGGAGGTCAGCGGCAACACGGAGGTGGGCACGGTACCGACGGTAGAGGACCGGTCCGGGGACTTGGCTCCATACTGCCAGGCCTTTGGGGCGGGCAGTTGCCCAAAGGTTCCGTCCTACTTAAATGGATATGACGGTCTGGTAGCCGGTCAGCCTTTTCCCAACAACACCATTCCGGCAAACCTTCTGAGCCCCAACGGCTCGGCGATGGTCGACCACTTTTATATCATGCCCAACACCGCAACGAACCTCAGCACCATCGATCCCTATGAGGGTGGCGAGAACCTGATTTACAACTTCAACACGCCCAGCGATGCGCGCATGGACGACCTCAGGGTGGACTACAACATCACTGACAAGAACCATCTTGCCGTGACGCTCCGCCACTATGCCGACGTCTCCAGCAACGCCGGAACGGGAAGCGGCGGAGGTTCGGCTTTGCTCGATCAGGCGTACCACTTCCCCAGCCGTGGCGCTACGATCGATTACACGACGACCTTCACGCCTACGCTCCTGAATGACTTTACGATTACCGGGACCGAGGACATCGTCCACGTTTACGTCCCGGCGGGGGGAGCCAATGGCAACGGCCTCGACCGGGAATCGCTGGGTGTGGACTTCCCCTACATTCTCGGCGCCGCCAGCAAAGACGACGCAGGCAAAATCCCGACTCTGATCATGAATGGCTTCGAGCAGGTGAGCGGGCTGCCGTATCCTTCGGGCAGCACGGGCCACATTTACACCCTCCAGGATGTGCTCACGCATATCCGTGGCAACCACACCCTGAAAGCCGGATTCTGGTTCGAGCACGATGGCGAGAACGATCACGACCAGGTGCGGGTTTCGCCGGGTGGCGGTGTGGGCAACAACCTGAACGGGCAGTTTGAATTCACCGCTTCGGGCAGCAATACGTCGGGTTCGCCTTTGGCAGATGCACTGATGGGCAATTTCGACAATTACTCTGAACTGGGCTGGCGCGATTATACCCCCTGGTACGCACACCAGATCGGCATATTCGGCCAGGACAGTTGGAAGGTGACGCCACGCCTCACCATCCAGGGCGGTTTGCGCTGGGACTACTTTGAGCCCTACCGGAGCACCTGGTGCAACTTCGGCATGTTCGATCCCGAGTTCTATTCCTTTTCCCCGGGAGTCGAGCAGGTGGTGAATCCAACCACCGGGTTCATTACGAGCGGCAACCCCTACAACGGTATCGCGACGCCCTGCCAGGCCTTGCCCACAAGCGCGGAAGGACATTATGCGGTGCTGGGTCAGGAATTGACGGCTGCGAACATAGCGTCCGTCAACCAGGAACTGCGTAATCTCGGCATGCAACGCGGTCTCTCCGATTCAATCATCCCGAGCCGCTGGGACGACGTCCAGCCGCGGCTGGGCTTCGCCTGGGACCCGAAGGGCGACGGCAAGACCTCCGTTCGTGCCGGCGCGGGTATCTTCTACAATCACAATACCCTCAGTGACGTCACACTGATGGGCGGCAACACGCCGTTCCAATTGGCTACCGAGACGTTTAACGGCCGGGCCGACTGCCCCGGCGATGCCTTCCCGGGCACGTCGCCTTGCTCAGCGCCGACCACGCCGCCCAACCTGCCCATCCCGGAAACCGGAACAGACCTCGTGAACAAGACACCCGTGGTGTATTCCTGGAACCTCAGCGTGCAACACGAGTTCTTTAAGGACACGCTGGTGGACGTCGCGTACGTCGGCAATCGCGGCGCGCACCTGGCCAACCTGAATTCCGATTTGAACCAACCGGCGATCGGCACGTTCAACAATCCGGCAAACACTGCCATCAACCAGGATGCGCTGAGGCCCTATCCCGGCATCGGCGGTGCCATGACGAGCTTGGAGGAGGCGCAGTCGTCGTACAACGCATTGCAGGTGAGCATTCAGCGTCGATTCACTAACAACCTGCAATACAACGTTGCCTACACCTACTCGAAGTGCTTCGACCAGGGCGATAACATCTACTCCGTAGCTGCAGACACTTACGATCCCAAGTTCAACCATGAGGTCTGCGGCTTCAATCAGACCCACAACCTCACCGCGACGTACATTTACAACATCCCCTTCCTGAAAAACAACAGTACGCTCTTGGGGAGGGCCCTGGGCGGATGGGAAGTCTCAGGCGACGTAGCTCTCGTCAGTGGATTCGACGACACTGTATACGCCGAATCGGACTATCTCGGCAACGGCTCCATCGACATCGGCGCTACGCTTCCGGCATACGTGACGCCAAACTGCAAAACGCGCGGCAGTCGCTCGTTCATGCAGTTCTTCAATACCTCATGCTTCTATGAGCCACCTCAGTGGCCCAACACGGGCCTGGTGGGGTCGACCGCGTACAACTCCATCGAGGGTCCGGGAACGGACAACTTCGACTTCGCCTTGATGAAGAACGGTGTGATCTGGGAGCAGCACAACCTCTCATATCAATTCCGGGCCGAGTTCTTCAACTTCTTCAACCACCCGTCGTTCAATGGGATCGACACGGGCGTGACGGATAGCACGTTCGGCGAGGTCAACAGCGCCATTACCCAGCGCAACATCCAGTTCGGGTTGAAACTCATATTCTGACGAGCAGGTGACAATTGGCGAGTGACGAGCGACCAGTACGGTTTCTCGTCACTCGCACTGTCTCTTGTAACTGCTCCGTGCTGATGGTATTGCTATGTCATGAAGCTCGTTTGCGTTGTGTTCGCGGTCGCCTCGCTGCTTGTTTCATCCCCCGCCCTAATCTGCCAATCTTCGTCAGCCGCGCAAAGCGAAGTTCAGCAAGGTTCGGACGCCTTTGAGCACGGTAACTTTGCTGCCGCC
>JASHQD010000640.1 GCA_030037755.1 Terriglobia bacterium | reverse complement strand
CCACCGCCAGGCCGGTCAAATCCACTCGCTCCTTGTGGACCTCCGCTCGCGAGATTCGTGACAGGTTGAGAAGGTCCTCGATCAACTCGCTCATGCGCAAGGCGGCGGCGCGAATGCGTTGAATGTACGTCTGGCCTTCGCGGTCGAGCTTGGGGAGATAGTCTTCGAGCAGGGCCTGGCTGAACCCGTCCATGCCGCGCAAAGGCGCCCGCAGGTCGTGGGCGACGGAGTAGGTGAAAGCCTCCAGTTCCTGGTTAATGGCGGCCAGTTCCGCAGTGCGGCCGGCAACGCGGCGCTCGAGGGTGGCGTTCAGCTCCCGAACCTCCCGCTCGGCCCGGTTGCGCTCGGTGATGTCGATGCCCATCTCGAGGACCAGCCTCGATCCGTCCGAATCGGTGAAGGGAAAATCATAGATGTCGTAATCGCGCCCGTCCGGGCCTGTCCAGAACCAGTTCACAGGCTTGTTCGTCTTGAACGGCTCGAACGAATGGCAGATCTCGCACGGTTCCGTGCGGCCGAACAGATATTCGAAGCAGCGCTTGCCGAACGATTTCCCGAAGCGCTCCTCGAAGAACCGATTGGCGAAGGGCACGTGATAATCGGGCGTGAGCAGCACCGTGTAGGCGGGCATTACGTCAAGAATATTGTTGAAGCGTTGCCGCTCCGCAGCCAACTTCTCCGCCGCCCGCTTGCGCTCCGTGATGTCGCGCGCGGCGGCGAATACCCCGACCACTTCTCCCCCTTCATCCCGATAGAGCGACGCGTTGTAGACGACGGGCGTGGTGTGACCCTCCCGGTGCCGGAGTTCCATTTCGTAGTCCTGCACCGAGCCTTCACGAAATACCTGCTGATACCCGGCGCGGGCCCTCTCCGGGTCGGTGAAGTAGTCGCAGAAATCGGTCCCGATCAGATCCTCCCGCGAAAGCCCCGTCACCTTCTCGGTCGCGGCGTTCACGTCGGTCACCTTGCCGTCGGGCGAAATGGTGACCAGCGGATCGAGGCTGGCTTCGATCAGGGTGCGGTTGTAAGCGCCGGCTTGGCGCAGCGCCTCTTCCGCCCGCCTCCGCTCGGTGATGTCGAAGCTCACCGACGAAGCCCCCACCACTCTGCCCAGGGCGTCTTTCACCGGCGAGATGGTGGCCGCCACGCTGACCCGGCTTCCGTCGTTGCGCAGCCGCAAAGTCTCCACCTGCCGGACTTCTTCCTTCCCGGCGATCTGCCGGAGGGTGCGCTCCACGTCGCCCGCGAGCTCCGGCGGCGCAATGATCGAGACCGGCCGGCCAATCGCCTCTTCAGCCGTGAATCCGTAAAGCCGCTCGGCGCCCGGATTCCAACTGGTGATGATGCCGTCAAGGCTGACGGACTCAATCGCTACCGCGGACGACTCCACGATGGCGGCGAGGCGCGAGCGTATCTCCTCCGCCCGCTTGCGTTCGGTGAGATCGATGAAGGTCACAAAGTTGATTTCGCCGATCAGCTTGGCTCCCACGCTCATCGATTTCTTGGTTCCGTCGGCGCATGTGATCTCGACCTCCATGGGCTCGATTTCACCGTCGGTCCCGGCTGCCTTCGCGATCCGCCGATTCCATTCGGCGGAGACCCATTCGCGGTACTCCGGCTCCGGGTAGGCCAGGGGCCACCACTCGTTCGCGCGCGAAACCTTCTCCACCGGGTAGCCGAACAACTGAACAAATCTCGGATTCTCGTACACGATCGTCTGCTCGATGCCGGTCGTCAGCAAAACTCCCATCGGCGAGTGGTCGAGGATCAGGCGCTGCACTCGCTCGCGCTCGTTCAAGGCGGCCTCCGCTTGTTTCCGTTCCGTGATGTCCATGGTCACGCCGCGCAGGCCCGTGACCGCGCCCTGGGCGTCGAGCACAGGTTCGCCGCGCGCGATCTGCCAGCCGTGCGTGCCATCCACGCTCACCGTCTCGGTTTCGATTTCGTAAGGCATTCCGTCCTGCCGGCATTGTGCCACCCGGGCGTTGAGCGCGGCCCAGGTCTCCGGGGTGAAGAACCGGCTTTGTTCGTTGAACGGAGGCAACGGCGAGGAAGGCGGGAGACCGAGGATGCGGTAGAGTTCCTCCGAATAGCAGGCCTGGCCGGTCTCGAAATCGAGCGACCAGTTGCCGAGCCGGCCCACGCGCTGGGCTTCCTTCAGCTCCACCTCGCTCCGTCGCAGCGCCTCCTCCGCACGCTTGCGCTCCGTGATGTCGCGCGCGACCGACGACGCGCCGATGATCCTGCCCGCGGCATTGCGAATCGGCGAGAGGGTCAGCGAGACGTCGACGAGCAGACCGTCCTTCTTCAGCCGCACCGTCTCGTAATGGTTGAGGGACTCGCCTCGTCCAAGCCGTTCGAGCAGCACGTCCAGTTCGTCGCGGCGGTCAGGCGGCAGAAGAATGGATATCGAGCGGCCCATCATTTCATCCGCCGCATAGCCGTACAGGCGCTCGGCCCCCCGATTCCAGCTTTCGATCACTCCGTCGAGCGTCTTGCCGATGATGGCGTCGTCCGACGAATCGACGATGGCCGCCAGTCGCGCGCGATGCTCTTCCGCACGCCTCTGCCCGGTAACGTCGATGTTCATTTCCAGGATCATGGGCGACCCGTCCACATCGGTGAACGGCACGTTGCACACGTCGATCACGCCGCCATCGGGCGTCGCGCATTCCCAGCGACGCGACTGGCCGGTCTCGAGCACGGTGTAGGCCTGGCAGAAATCGCAGGGCGCGCTCGCTCCGAACACCTGTTGGTAGCAGTTCCGGCCTTCGGGCTCGCCGAACTTGTCGCGGAAGGCGCGATTGGCGAAGGTGATGCGATGGTCCCGATCGAGCAGGCAAATCATGGGCGGCAGCGCTTCGAACAGGCTCAGCAGGCGCTGGCGTTCGGAACCGAGCGCCTGCTCGGCCTGTTGCCGCCGGCGCAGATCGCGGCGCGAGACCCAGGCCGCGGCCAGCACGATCCCCAAAGCGAGCGCCGTCCCGAGCGCAATCGCCGCCGCCGATTTTCGCGCGTCCTCGCGGCTCGCGGCTTGGCGCTGTTCCAGGAGGACGGCCTCCCGGCCCTCCATCTCGTCCACCTGCGCCCGGATCTGGTTCATCAGGATCAGTGGTTCTTCGCTTTCCGTGAACCGGGATGCCGCGGGAAACCCCTGGTCGCGGCGCAGCCCCGCCTGAAAGTGCATCATGGCAATCTTGCGCTCGGCCATGGACGAGAGCGTCTCAAAGCTGCGCGCTTGCCGCGGGTCCGCGATCAGGGGCCGGACAGTGCGCAGGTGCCCCCTGGTGCGGTCGATTCCACCCTGCTGCTGCCCGAGATAATCCTGCTCTCCCGTGATCACATAGCCGCGCGTCCCGGACTCACCCTGCAGGATCGCGGCGCACACGGCCTCCAGTTCGCTGTCAATTTGCCGGGTACGCGCGACCCAGGAGTCTTGATCGGCGAGGATGCGGACACTGCGGTGCTGCACCAGTCCCACGGTGATCAGGACGGCGAAGGCGAGTCCGAAGCCCGCCATGATGGTGGATTCGGGAGCGAGAGTGCGGGGTGAAGTGGTGTTCATAAAGAAGTTGACAGTTGACAGTCAACAGTCGACAGTCGGCAGGGAGTTAACAGTTGACAGTCAACAGTTGACAGTTCACAGGTGGCGGTTGACGATTCATTTTCTCGACTTACCGTTTCGACCTCGTTTTCCGCTTTCATCTCTCGGGGTTTCGCCATGAACTGTCGACTGTCAACTGTTAACTGTTAACTGTTAACTGTTCACTTCTCCCAACGTAAAATAGACCGTCGCCCCCTCATCCACCTTGCCGTCGGCCCACACCTTGCCGCCGTGTTTGCGGATGATGCGCTCCACGATGGCCAGGCCGATCCCGTTGCCGGGAAACTCGTTGGCTCCGTGCAGGCGGTAGAAGGGAACGAATAGCTTATTGGCGTAGGCCGGATTGAATCCCACGCCATTGTCGCGAACGAAATAGACCGTATGGCCCATCTCGACGGTGGCGCCGAACTCGATGCGCGCCGGATGTCGCCCGGCGCTGAATTTGCAGGCATTGCCCAGCAGGTTTTCGAAGACCACCCGCAGCAGATCGAGATCGCATTCGGCGCTGAGGCCGGGCTGGATGATGAAGTCCGCCTCACATTTCGCATTCTGAAGCATGGCGGCGACAGCGGCGGCCAGTCCGCTCAGATCCACCTCTTCCTTGCTGAGATCCACTCTGACCAGGTGCGAAAGGTTCAGCAGGTCGTCGATAAGCTGTCCCATGCGCACCGCGGCACCGCGAATGCGCAGCAGGTATTGCCGGGCCTGGTCGTCGAGCTGGGGGCCGAAGTCCTCGAGCAGGGCCAGGCTGAAGCCGTCAAGACCGCGCAGCGGCGCGCGCAGATCGTGGGCCACCGAATAGGCGAAGGACTCGAGTTCGCGATTCGCCGTCTGAAGTTCCGCCGTGCGCTCGGCCACGCGGCGCTCGAGCGTGGCGTTCAGATCCTTGACTTCCCGCTCCGCCCTTCTCCATGCCGTGATGTCGAGATCCATTTCGAGGATCAGGGGCGAGCCGTTCACGTCAGTGAAAGGGAAGTCGTGGGCTTGAATCACGGTACCGTCGGGTGAAGTTACTTCCCAGTGTTGGGGCCGGCCGGTTTTGAGGACCTCGTAAGACTGGCAAAAGTCGCAGGGAGCGCTGAGCCCGAAGCAATACTCATAGCAGCGCCGGCCCTGCGACTCCCCAAATCTCTCGCGGAAGGCGCGATTGGCGAAGGGGACGTGATAGTCCGGAGCCAGCAGGCAGATCATCGCCGGCAGGGCTTCGAGCATGGCGAACATCCGCTCGCGCTCGGCAGTGACCGCGGCCGCGGCCTGTTTCTGCGCTGTGAGGTCGGTGATCACCAGGCAATAGCCGGTGCCGTGCCCATCATCGAGCGGACGCGCCGAGATGAGCGCGGGCACCGGCGTATTACCAGGGGGGTAAGGGGCGGGTCTGTCATCCGCCCCTCGGGCAAATAATGTGAATTCCTGTTTGCCGCCCTCCTCTCTGCTTTGTTCCAGCAGGGCGGCGAATGCCGGCTCCTGCGGTGGCGATAAGAATCGCAAAAAAGACGAGCCGATGACCTGCTCGAGCGGCACTCCGGCCATTTCGGCGAAGCGGTTGTTGCTGTAGAAAACGGTACCGTCCGGCGACAGGGTCACCGTGCCTTCATTCATGGTCTCGACCAGGGTCCGGTACGGCTGCTCGGCCCCCGTCAGCGTAAACACCTGCTCACCCTGCGTCCCCGATATCACGATGGCGTCGACCTCGCCGCTGCGAATGGCGCTCAGGGTGTCTTCAGCCTCAGCGAGGCGGAGTTTGAGGGTCTCAACCTGGTGTATGAGTTCCTGATGTGTGGGATTCTTTCTCGGCATGACGTTCACGTTGCGCTAAGTCGACAGTTAACAGTTGACAGTTGACAGTTGACAGTACACAGCTGGTGATCGAGGTCCTTTACTGTTGACTGTCAACTGTTAACTGTGGACTTCCTCTCAACTCCTCAACTCTTAACTTCTTTCTCCCCCGCCAGCCCCAACAGCATCGTTTCCGCCTTCGACATGTCGCCGATGAACCTCTGCAATGGTGAAGGCATCATTTTCACCAGG
>JASHQD010000639.1 GCA_030037755.1 Terriglobia bacterium | reverse complement strand
TGAGAAGCCAGCAAGGCACTTCGCGCGCCGCCGACTCCCTCACTGTAATGATGCCGGCGGCGGGCTGATTGTTTCCATCCGGCCTGCGATTATATAGCGGAAATATGAGGCGCCTTGGACTGCGGCGGCCGCGCCGCGCCCTTATGTCGAGGGGGCCGAAGTTCGCACAATCAGCACTGAACACGTAGCGTGCCGCGCCACCGAGTCGGCAACGCTACCCAGCAGGAATCTGCTAATGCCCTTCCGCCCATGCGATCCGATTACGATCAGATCGGCTTGATAGTCGGCGGCCACGTTCAGAATCCCGCTTCGTATTTCCGCCTCGGCCACACGCGTCTGTACCTTGAATCCTCGGCCGCGAAGAGTGTCAGCCGCCCGCTCGACCGAGGCCTCTGCCTGGCGCAATTGTTCGCGCATCCTCTCCGCCATCTCGGGCTCATATCCCGGAGCCATTTGCGGCGGAACGGAATAGACCAGGGGTTCTACGACTTCGAGCACAAGAACCTCGGCGCCTTCGGGGCGCACGTCCGAGGCCAGCGCGTGGGTGGCCGCCTCGGAAAAGCTCGAACCGTCGACCGCCAATACGACCTTCATAAGTCACCTCTCGGGAACCGATTTGGATTCGACGGCTGCCCCGGAACTCTATGTGCTCTTCTACGAATTCCCCTTTTCGACCTGGCCCGGGTTCACTCACGACCCGGCGGGCCACGATATCGCCGCGGTCAGGCCGTGTCAAGCCATTGGTATCGATTCCGCTGCCCGCATTTCGACGTGGGACCGGCCCTGCGCCGAACCTCCGGCCCGAGACGTTAAATTCCTTTGACCATGCGCACGATTGGCAGCGATTCGCCCCCGTCGAGAGGGGCGTCAACGCGTTCGAGCGCGGTGTACCCCTTGGCACGATAGAATGGGACGCCGCTCAGCGTCGCACCCATCTCCAGTCGCCTGAAGCCCGCCGCTCCGGCGGCCGCCTCGCACGCGTCGAGTATCATCGTGCCAATTCCCCGCCGCGCCCACTCCGGGCGGACGAAAAATGCGCGAATCTTCGCGGCGTCGCACTTTGGATCCAGCAGATCGTCCTCGCGGGCGCGCCACTGATCTCCGCCAAAGAGCGTCCGCCGCCTGCTCCATCCGCCGCACCCGACAATGTGAGGTTGCGCGCCCTCAGACGTGGCTTCTGCGGCAAAGTACGTGCCGTCCACAATCAGTTGCGTATCGACGCCATAGACAGACTTCAGCGCCAGCTCGATTTGCCGGGGTGAGTAGTCGTTCGCCTGTAACCCGCGCACGGATGCCTCAATCACCTGGCGCAGCGCCGGGATGTCAGCCGCACACGCCTTTCGGATGCGAATACCCATGGCGTTTCCGGAGACTCGTCGCAGGCCTATTCCCAGCCGTCGGCCCCGATCGGATCGCCAGCCGGCGGGGGTTCCGGCGCCGGAATCCTAAACTCCGCCGGGTTCTTTTCGAATCGATCGAGTTCCTGATGAGCGAAGAAAAGCTCGGCGCGCCGGCTCTCATCCGTGGCTTTCGGATATTCGCTCCCGGTCCAATTCTTCAATTCTTCAAGCTTGACGGCGGCAAGAGCGAGCACCTGGGGCGGATTTTTCTCGTCCGCCGCCAGGGCCATCAACTGATTCAGCACCACGGCGTCCACGGTACGCTGGATGGCACCACCGTATCCTGACTCCTCCGGCGCTTTCCAGGTGGCGTTGAGCAGGTCGTCCACAAGCTCGGAGAATCCGGGATAGTTCGCGTCGCGCGCGTGGTCCTCGATCAGACGCTCGGCGCGATGAGGCTCGAGCAGCAGCGCCGTGACAATCCCGGCAGCGGCCTCGGCGGGCGCCAGCGAGTCAAATGCGGGCGAAGTGCGGCCGGCGAAGAGTTCGTCGGATTGTGGATAGCCGGGCGGGCGCGGAGGGATCAACTTCAGGATGCTGTCAGGAAGCGCCAATACGTCTGGTTGGAGCGTGTCAATGACGGCGCTTATCGCCTGCCGCTGCTCGGCAGCGGGCACGGTCTCCGGACCCTTCCCGGCGCCGCCGCGCACGTTGAAAGCATACGTCTCGCCGCCGATCAACTTCGCCGCGGCCGTCACCTGGTAGCGGTGGTACAGGTAAATGGGGACAAGTACGTCCTGAAGCGTGGCCATGGGATCGCCCTCGCGAATAGCATCCGGGGAAAATCGCTTGAGTGCTGCCGCGCGCACGGCCATGACCTGCTTCAGCCCGTCGAGCGGGTTATCGCCCACGTCCCACAGGTGCGCGGTCGGGCTGGCGGAGCCTGGCGGCCGCGCGTCTTCATCGGTGAGATACACCTGGCCGCGGGTGAAGGCGCTCTCGAGGATCTTATCGAGCGCCTGCCTCTCGTTCGTGCCGGGCGGAAAATCGCTATAGCCATAGGCAATGGCCACCTTGTCCCAGGCGCCGATGCCGGTCGCGTAAGCGTTGGAGACGTCCGGCACACCGTCGGCGCCGAGCGTGACCAGCGGCGGGGGATAGTCCATCACCGAAGCGCGATTCACGGTGCTGGCGGCGAAATTGTGCATCAGCCCCAGCGTGTGACCGGTCTCGTGCGCCGCAAGCTGGCGGACACGCGCCAGCGCCATTTGATTCGCTTCCCGCAGCACCTCCGGGTCCTTGCCGAACGGATCAAGCAGCCCCTGCGCGATGAGAAAATCCTGCCGGATGCGCAAGGCGTCGAGGGTTACGTGACCGTTGATGATCTCGCCGGTGCGCGGATCGGTCACGACGGAACCGTAGGACCAGCCGCGAGTGCGCCGCGGCGTCCATTCGATCACGTTATAACGAAGGTCCATGGGATCGACGTCCGGCGGAAGCAGCTTCACCTGGAAGGCGTCTTTGTATCCCGCCGCGGTGAACGCCTGATTCCACCAACTCACCCCATCCATCACCGCCGACCGGATGGGCTCGGGAATTGCGCTGTCCACGTAATAGACGATGGGCTTCGCCGGTTCGCTCATGGCGGCCGACGGATCTTTCTTGGCGAGGCGATGGCGTACTGTAAATCGCTTGACGATGCTCTCATCCACCGGCGTGGCGAAATCCATGTACTCGATGCCGAAATAGCCGGAGCGCGGATCGTAAGCGCGCATGGCAAAGCCGGGTGCCGGCGCCTGGATCAGCGAAAAGTGCTCGCGCACGGTGATGGCTTCCGGGTGCGGCGTGACTTCGTCCACCCAGTGTCCGGGATGCGTTCCGGTGAAAGTTACGGTGGATTCGATGTCCGTGTTGTCGGGAAAACTCCGCGTGCGGGGAAGGTCGATGGCGCAGCGCGACGGGTCTACTTTGTATTCACCCTGCTTGAGGGTCTGCAGGCGCTCGGCGATGTTGTGCGCATCGCGCTCGAAGAAAGGAGTGGCGTCCACCAGAACCGAGTCGCCGTCGGCCGCGGCGGCATCGAAGCCCCAGAGCACGGATTGAGCGAAGGCCTGTTTCACAGCCTCGGTCTGATTGGGATCGTCGGTCACGGCGCGATAGCGCTCGTTTTCCGCCACCAGAAGCACGCGCGAACCGCTGCGCTCGAAATGGACCACCTGGGTCTCGCCCGGCTGCCCGCGATCGAGGCCGATGTCGTTCGAGCCCACGCCGTTCGGAAGCGATTCGACATAGAGGAACGGCGTATCCCACCGGTCAACCTGAAGCCAGATTTTTCCTTCCCGGGCGTCCCAGTAATCGGTGAAGAAGCCCGTGAATTTCAGCATGCCGTTCGTCTTTTCGGCGATGGACGGCAACGGCTTGGGCGCGGCGGCCCGGTCGGGTGCGCCGGTCTGGGCGCTCACCACAGCGCTGAAAGCCAGAAGCAGAATGGCGGGAACGATGGCCCGTCGCATGATTCGTCTCCTTCGGACGGACTCCAGAATGGACCGTTTCTTTGTTGTTGTCCATCCCACGTGACATCCCCTTTTATAGAACCCGCGCTTTATTAAATTACGGTTTCGCGCCTTGCATCGACCGCCTGACTTCACTAAACTGTCGTCCAGCCTAGTCAAGGAAATCAAACTATTGCACGGAGGAACCCATGACGTCGGACGCCCGCAAGAGCCTGCTCAGGTGGATGCTGATCTGTGCATCCGTTTCGACTTTCGCTTGGTGCCTTTGCGTACAGCCGGCATCGGGGCAGACTAGCCGCAAGCGAAAAATCGCTTCCGACCCATGGAATGTGCATCTGGGGGACTTTCGACTGGCCTTACCCGATGCCGGCTTCTCCAATCGATGGGATATCAATTATCGTGGACGTCTCACAGCCGGCTACACCCCGGCTCCGCCTCCTGAACTCTTATCGGCCGGCCAACTCGCTGGCAGTGCGATTCTCCAATCGTCGCCGGCGGCCGGTTACAGCTCCAGCTCGAATCGGGCCGCGCAGCAGGGCACGATCATCAACCGGCCGCCCACGACCATTACCAACGACAACTGGAACGGCGGTACCGGAAACTGGAGCGTGGGCTCCAACTGGTCCCTCGGCACGGAACCGGGCAGCAACAACAACGCTGTCATCACGGCGGCCAGCTCGAATGTGACCGACAACGTCTCCGACACGATCAACGATCTGACGGTGGGGTCCGGGGACATCCTAGAAATCAGCAACGATATCGGTCTGACGATCGACGGCAACAGCATTAGTAACACGGGGACGATCTCGCTCGACTCGACCGGGAATACCACGTATTTGAAGCTCAATGGAAGCGTGACGCTGAGCGGCAGCGGGACAGTGACCCTGTCGAACAACGCGGCCAACTACATTTACGGCGCGGCCACGGCGGACACCCTGACCAACCAGCAGACGATTGTGGGGTCCGGCAACATCGGGGACGACGAGATGACGCTGGTGAACACGGGGACGATCAATGCCAACCAGACGGCGGCCCTGACCATTGAGGCCAACGGGGGCACGACCAATGCAGGACTGCTGGAGGCGACGACGGGCGGGACGCTGGGTCTGTCGAACACGACTGTGACCAACACCAGCGGCACGATCAACACCAGCGGGGGGACGTTCACGGCCAGCAACTCGACGGTGAACGGCGGAACGGTGACTCTGGCGGGAGGATCACTGTCGAGTTCTTCGGCGATCACTGGGGCTACGGTGACGGTGGCGGCGGCCTCGACGCTGCAGCTGGAGAACGGGTCGATCACGGGCGGGAGCTTGACCAACAGTGGGACGATCACGACGGTGAGTGGCGACGTCAGCAACACCCTGGGAGGCGGGACGGTGACGAACGCGGCTGGAGCCTCGATCGAGGTGGCCACGGACTCGACGCTGTACTTGAACGCCGGGACGATCAGCAACTCGGGGACGATCTCGCTGAACTCGACCGTGTACAACACGGAGTTGGTGCTCGAGGGGAACGTGACGCTGAGCGGCAGCGG
>JASHQD010000638.1 GCA_030037755.1 Terriglobia bacterium | reverse complement strand
CGGACAGCCGGAGCATCGCCATGGTCCGGACTCCCTGGTCGCACGATCAGCTCATTTTCCAGCCGCACCGCGAGGGTCTTCCCTGGTCGATTCGCGTGGCCGATGCCGCAACCGGCAAGGGTCGTGAAGTCTGGCGCGCCGAGCCGGGTCCGGGCAGCGTCTTTCATGGTATCGAGGCCGAGAGCCAGGTTCTTTGGACCGCCGCCGGTACGCTCGTCTTTCCCTGGGAGCGCACGGGCTGGCTGCGCCTGTACGCGGTTCCGGCTGCGGGCGGCACGGCGCGCTTGCTGACCCCGGGCGATGACTTCGAAGTCGAAGATGTGGTCCTCAGCCCCGACAAACACACGCTGGTGTTCAACTCCAATGAGGACGACATCGACCGCCGTCATCTCTGGAAGGAAGCCGTGGACGCGGACCACCCTACGGAGATCACGCGCGGCGAGGGAATCGAATGGTCACCCGTTCTTGCGAGCGACAACACCACGGTTGCGCTGCTGCATTCCGACGCGCATAACCCGGCGCGACCCGCCGTGCTGAGCGCGTCCGGGCAGGTTACCGACGCCGCGCCGGAGTCGATGCCCGCGGACTTCCCTGCCGCTCAGCTCGTCACGCCGCAGCAGGTGATCATCTCCGCCGCCGACGGATTGCGCATTCACGGCCAGCTCTTCCTTCCGAAAGATGCCGCTTCCGGCCGGCATCCTGCCATGATCTTCTTCCACGGTGGTTCGCGCCGCCAGATGCTGCTCGGCTGGCACTACATGGGCTACTATCACAACGCGTACGCGATGAACCAGTACCTGGCGAGCCGCGGCTACGTGGTGCTGTCGGTGAATTATCGCAGCGGCATCGGTTACGGCCTCGACTTTCGCGAAGCGCTCAACTATGGGGCCGATGGCGCGAGCGAGTTCAACGACGTGCAGGGCGCCGGGGTTTATCTCCGCAGCCGGCCCGACGTCGATCCGGCGCGCATCGGGCTGTGGGGAGGATCCTACGGCGGCTACCTGACCGCGCTCGGGCTCGCGCGCGCCTCCGATCTCTTCGCCTGCGGCGTGGACTTTCACGGCGTGCACGACTGGAATCTGGAGATGCATCATTTCCAGCCGTCCTACGATCCTGAAGCGCGGCCCGATGCCGCGCGCATCGCGTGGGAATCGTCGCCGCTCGCCGCCATCAAGACCTGGCGGTCGCCCGTGCTGCTCATCCAGGGCGACGACGATCGCAACGTTCCCTTCACCGAAATGATCCGCATGGTCGAAGCGCTCCGCAAGCAGGGCGTGGATTTCCAGCAGCTCGTTTTTCCCGACGAAATTCACGATTTCCTGATGCACCGCACGTGGCTGGCCGGGTATCATGCGACCTCCGACTACCTCGATCAGCATCTGAGGAAGTGACAGGTTTCGCTCTTGAATCCTCCCGCTGCTGAGTCCGGCCGGCCGAATTCCAGCTCCGGCGGAGGTGTGTCCGAGCCTATGCGGGTACTATTACGACGGCTCGGCCTCTTCGACGCCACCATGCTGGTCATGGGCGGAATCGTCGGCTCGGGAATCTTCATCAACCCGTACGTGGTCGCGCGCCAGGTCCACACCCCCTGGCTGATCCTGGGCGCGTGGGCCGCGGGCGGTGTGATCGCGCTGGGCGGCGCCTTCGTCTACTCGGAGCTCGCGGTGCTCCGGCCCGAGGTCGGCGGCCAGTACGCCTACTTGCGCGAGGCGTATCATCCCGGTGTCGCTTTCGTCTACGGATGGGCGTTGCTGCTGGTCACGCAGACGGGCGGCATGGCGGCGGTCGCGGTCACCTTCGCCCGTTATTTCGTGGAATTGACGGGCGTGCCGATGCGCGACGGCGTGGTAGCCACGCTCGCGCTCGCCGCACTCACAGCGATCAACTGTCTGGGCGTCAAGCCCGGAGCTCGCGTGCAAAGCGTTCTGATGGTCCTGAAAATCGCCACCATAGCGGCGCTCGTCCTGTGCGGTTGGCTCCTGTTTCGCGCGCCGCAGATTCACCTGCATCCCGCGCTCGACCGGCCGATGTCGCTCGATCTTGTTACCGCGATGGGAGCGGCTATGACACCCGTGCTCTTCGCCTACGGCGGCTGGCAGACGTCATGCTTCGTGGCCGGAGAAATGATCAAGCCCGAACGCAACCTGCCGCGCGCGCTGGTTGCCGGAGTTCTGGGCGTGATCGCGCTCTACCTCGCCGTCAATTGGATCTGCGTGCGCGACCTCGGCCCGAGGGGGTTGGCCGATACTACGACGCCGGCCTCCGCAGTGATGCGCATGGCGCTCGGCGAACGCGGCGCCGCCCTCATTGCTCTGGGCATCGCGATCTCGACGCTCGGCTTCCTCAGTCAGTCGATCCTGACCGCGCCGCGCGTCTACTTCGCCATGGCGCAGGATGGTCTGTTCTTCCGCGGTGTTGCCTGGCTGCACCCGCGGACGCACGTGCCGGTGGTCGCAATCGTCCTCCAGGGCGTGTGGACGACCGTCATCGCGCTTTCCGGCCGCTACGAGCAGATCCTGAACTACGTGGTCTCGACGGATTTCATTTTCTTCGGGCTGACCGCCACCTGTATCTTTGTATTTCGGCGGCGAGAGCGCGAGAAGGCAGTGTCTGGAAAAACGAATCGGGATATTGCCCGCCATCGTGCGCGGATGCCGGGGCATCCGATCACCACGGCGTTGTTCGTCGCCGCGTGCTGGCTGGTGGTCATCGCGACGTTTTACAAGTACCCCGCCAACAGCGTCACCGGATGGGTTATTGTGCTGGCAGGCATTCCGGTTTATTTTCTTTGGGGTCGCAGATCGTAGGGGCAGGCCTCATGCCTGGCCTCGAAATTGGCATGGAGGCGGGCGTCGTGCCTGCCCTCTCGCGCGGCCATTAGAGGCCGCCGGATAAAGGAGACCGATGCCAACCGCTTACGCACCAGCTCATACGGGGCGCAACCGCGCCCGATCGCCTTACATGGAATGGGCCAAGTGTCATCCAAGAGTCGCCCATAACCTTGCGGCCAGTGGGATGCCTGCTTACACGCTGGCGCACTTCGTCGCCGCCGGATGGGTGCGGCTTGAGGATCTGGAACTCTCCGGATCGGATGGCTATGGCTACCCGCCCCTCCAACGGGCGATCGCAGACAAAGCGGGCGTGTCGCCGGACTGGGTGGTCGCGGCAACCGGCTGCTCGATGGCGAATCAACTTGCGATGGCGGCAGCGTTCGAGCCCGGCGACGAAGTCCTGATCGAACAACCCACCTACGAACTGCTGGTCACGACGGCGGAATATCTTGGCGCCAAGGTGCGGCGATTCGTCCGCCGGTTCGAGGAAGGGTTCCGCCTCGACCCGCAGGAAGTGGCGCAGGCGATCACAGCCGACACGCGGCTCATCGTGATCACGAACCTGCACAATCCCAGCAGCGCCCTGACCGACGACGAGACCCTCGCGGCAGTTGGCGAAATCGCCCGCAGCGCCGGCGCGCGGGTGTTGGTTGACGAGATCTATCTCGAGACGCAATACAGCACTCCGTGGCGGTCGTCCATCCACCTCGGAGATCATTTCATCGTCACCACCAGCCTGACCAAGGCATACGGATTAAGCGGACTCCGCTGCGGGTGGATCCTCGCCCAGCCCGAGCTCGCGCGCGCCATGTGGCACATCAACGATCTGCACGGCGTCAACGCAGCCTATCCGGCCGAACTCCTCAGCGTCATCGCCATGCGGCACCTTCGCGAGATCGGCGAGCCTTACGAGAAGCGCCTGGCGACGAACCGGCAGATCGCCTATCGCTGGCTCGACGAACGGACCGAGATGCGCGTTGCGCGTCCGCCCATCGGCACGACGTTGTTCCCCAAGCTCTGGGGCGATAACTCGGAGGCCTTCTGCAACCTTTTGCGCGACAAGTATGAGGTCGGCGTCGTCCCGGGCAGATTCTTCGAATCTCCGGCGCATTTCCGGATGTTCCTCGGCGCCGAAACGCCGGTCTTCACCGAGGCGCTGGCTCGAATCGGCGCCGCCCTGGACCACCAATAGCGACTTGGGAGGTAGCGGCGGAGTGAGATGCGAAAATCGAAACTCGAAAATCGAAACTCGGCATGCGAATCGCAGGAAATCGATCGTGCGAGCGCTTTTCGAGGTTCGCTTTTCGAGTTTCGCTTGTGCACTTCCGCTTGCTTTGATCGTCCTGCTGGCTTCGCCTCCTCTTCAGGCGCACCACAAGAACCGCATCCTGAAGTTCGTGTGTCCTTCGCCCATCATCATCAGCGGTTCCTCGGATGCCGGAAGCACCGTCGTTCAACTCACGAACGACGGGGTCGATCCGGTGGACCTGGCGCTGACCTCCGAGGATTTCAAGAGCGACATCACCGGTCAGTATGCGGGCGCACAGATAACCCTCACGGGTGTCGACGGCAAGCCGCTGCCGGCGCCGAAGGCGCTGAAGCACGGCGAATTCCAGCTCGTCAAAGTGTCGGTCAGCAACGCCTGGCAGGCCGGCATATCCGAAGCGCAAATGTGCAACGACGGCAAGCTGATCGGCACGCTTCGTGCAATCAAGTATCATTTTCCGTTCGCCGTAAGCCTGGACCTCCCGAACGCTGCCGCGCCCGGAATTGTCGCCATTCGAAACCGAACGTTCTTTCTCCCCTTCAAGAACGCGGACGCTCTCACCTATCCCCTCGGCTGGCGGCTGATCGTTGACGGCACCAACGTGGCGGGCGGGCAGCTCACGCTCGCGCCCAAAGCCACCATCTCGGCGCCAGTTCAAGCCGATGGCGCCTGGTTTCCTTCCGATTTCGCCAACCGTGTCCTGAGCGCTCTCAAGCCACGCGAAGTGGACGGCAGGATCGAGCTGAGCTTCCAGCCGCAGGCCGATCCTCCGGAAGATCGCGCGGGCAACAGCGAGCAGGACAGTTTCGAACGCGCGCTTGCCGCGGGCGGAGGCCTCTACCCGACCGCCAGCATCCCGGTCAAAATACGGCTACACTACTGGCCTGACAAGTGGCAATCCATCTGGGGCTACCTGCTGATCGGCCTGATCGTTCTCGCGGGCAGCCTCACGTCTTTGCTCTTGAGCTATGGCATTCCCAACGTGCTCAGCCGCCTCGATCTCAAGGGAAAACTCACGGCTCTGGGGACGCGCGTCGCTGCCATGAGCTCCGCGGTGGACTCGAGACTCCGGGTGCAACTTGGGACCCAGAGCAGGCAGATCAACGACGGAATCCGTTCGCGGTACTGGTTTAGCCCCGACCAGCCGGAAGCGATCCGGCTTTCCGGCTCGGATCTGGCCTCGCTCGAGCAGCGGGTCGCGCTGACGGAAGACCTCGATTCCCTGCGCCAGCGCTATGAATCCTTAATTGCGCGTAATATGCCCCCGACGCTGCGCCAGCGCGCCGACGTCAAGCTGCAGACTGCGGCCGATCTGCTCACCAACCCGCGTATCGGCGCCGACGACGTCACCAAGGTGCAGCTGCTGGTCCATGATGCCGGACAGGCCCTTGACCAGGTACGCGAGGCTCTGTTCGAGGGCAAGGCCACCCCGGCCTTGCTGACGGCCTTGGGGTTTGTGTCCCGCGTTCAAAGCCTGAAAGCTGATTTTGCCCCGCTGGGCGTGCCGTGGGATGGCGCGCCTTCGTCCGGGGTGCTGGACGAAGCGATCGTCAACCGGTTCAAGGCGCTGCGCAAGAGCGTCGAGGAGCCTGAAGATCCCTCCGCGATACAGGGCGAGAACCTCAGGCTGCTTTCGCACTATGTCCACCAGGACTTCCAGATTCTCAAGCTCGAGTTGTTGCGGGATTACGCGCAACTCTACGCCGCGTCCGGACCTAACAACCGGGAGCGGCTCAATCGGAATAAAGACGCCTTTTTGCCTCTGGTGGATGGCGAGTGCTGGGGCGATCTCCAGTCGGCGCGCCTGGTGCTCTCCGGAATGCAGTGCAACGTCTATCCTGAGGACCTCGAATCCGCCGTCAGGGACGGAAAATTCACGATCGTCCCCGATCGCGCCATGATTGAAAGAAACCAGGCGGTGCGCTTCTCAGTGCGCTTCGACCTCCCCGAATTGAACGGACCAGCCGCACTTGAACAGTTGGACTACGCCTGGGAATTCATTCATCCCTGGTGGGACCGCTCCCCGATCGCCCGGATTCGCAGTTGGGTCATTCGAACCTGGGAGCGGGACGTACTAAGTGGGATCCTGCTTCTGGTAGGCTCGCTGCTCACCTGCGTTCTCGCCCTCATCGTCACCGAGTTGGTCGTAGAAGCAGTTGCGTCTGTGTTCCCGCAGGAGGGTTTTCTCGGTCTGAGGCTGGCGGGTTTTGAATTTTGGCTTCTCGCGATCGCTCCCTCGGTTATCGCGGCCGTTCTGGTTCTGCTGGGAACGGGAGTTCTGACGAGCAGACCCGGACGGCGAAGGGGGGCTGTCCCCGAGGCTACGGACACCATGATCCGGGAAGGCGGCAAGTCCGTGTGGTTTGCCTGGCATTACTTTCCGAACGCCCACGATTACCTTGTGCGGCTCTCGATCAGCGGTTCCCGTCTTCCAACCCCGCCCGCCGGCTCTACAGGGACCGGATTGAATCCGGCTCCAGCCGAATCCTCGGAGAAGCGCCGCTCTGCCGCCGCCGGGACAATGTGGAGATATCCCTCGAGCCTCGATCCCAAGGATCGGCGCTCAGGCTGGAGCGATCGCGACTGGCACTGGCCCTTCCTTCACAGTGTGGAGGTCAGAGCCGAGGGAAGTAAGCCCATGCAGCGCGCGGGCGCGGAATTTCTTCGCTTCTTCCTGGCTTTCAGCGCGGCTTTGATCACCCTCATCCTCGGCGCCCGATCTCAGATCGTGAAGCTGGACCTGGCCGCCGCGATCGCCGCGCTCTGGACCTTGGGTTTCACCTCCGACGCCATGAAGAACCTGATCAGCCAGGGACCGGCAGCCAGCGTCGCCGCCGCCAGGCGTGCGGATGGGCCCTCCCCGGGTCCGGCGGGACGGCCGCCGGCTCCGGCGCCAACTCCCGGACCCGTCATTCCCAAGAATGGAGGCACCTCCGCTCCAAACAAGGCTCCGCAAGCCCAGACCGCAAACCCGGCACCGGGAGGTGCGCCGGCGAGCGATCCGAATCAGCAAAGCGCCGCCGCGTCTCCTGACGCCGACCCGGTCCCGAAGGGGCCGGACCGTGGGTAGCCGTGGGTGCAACCCACGGACACAAGGCCCAGACAAGGATGGATGTGAAGCTCATGTAGAATCAGCACCAGCTCGCGGAAAATCGCCAAAAAAGGCCCTGCCAAAGCCACTCGGGCTGCGGAGGCCGCGACAATGATCGGCCAAGGTAACCGCTGTGGAAACAATCCGTTGTCGGGAGAATTGCGAGCATGTCGCAGAAATGGGGAAATCAGCCAAAGCCATTTTTCGCAAAATGGTGAACCGCGAATGGTAAACGGTGAATTGGCGATAGGGCCTGAGAAGCGGCAACTGAATTCGACCGGTGGAACAACCGGTCGAGGTTTTTACCACTCACTATTCACTATTCGCTATTCACCATTTCCGACTGTCGACTGAGACCGGACCGCCCGGCCACCCAGCCGACGGCAAACGTGGTGCAGGTTCCGATGGCGACGTACCAGGTCCATGCGATGTGGGTTTGAAGGATCACGATGATGAGCACTGCCAGTCCGGCCAGGGCGCCGGCGAGGGCGCCGCGGGGCGTCGTGCTGCGGGTGAGCGCGCCCAGCATGAAGATCCCGAGCATGCTGCCGTAGGGGACCGACGCGATCGTCAAGGCCAATTCAAGGACGCTTTGGTGCAAATGCGACGCGGCCAGTGCGATGCCGATCAGCACCGCGCCCCACGCCAGGGTGAGCAGCCGCGACATTCGGAGGTAGTGGTGCTCATCCGCGCCAGGACGCAGGAACGGCTTGTAGAAGTCCATCACCGAACTCGACGAGAGCGCGTTCAATGCGGCGCTCAAATTGGCCATTCCCGCCGCGAGGATGGCGGCGGTGAGCAGGCCGGAGAGAACGGCGGGAAGTCGCGTAACCACGAAAGTGGGATAGATGGCGTCCGGGCGGCTGAACGGCGATTCGGGTGGAAACGAGTGGTAATAGGCGAAGAGCGCCGCGCCCATCAGCAGGAAGAGCGCGAACTGGCCGAGAATTACGAGGCCGCTCGAGAGCAGCGCCGTCTGGCTCTCGCGCTTGCTGCGCGCGGCGAGCAGCCGCTGGACGATCAACTGGTCGGTGCCGTGGCTGGCGCTGGTGAGGAACGTCCCACCCACGAGTCCCGACCAGAACAGGTACGGCTCATGCAGGTTGAAGTGGAAATCGAACACGCGGAACTTATCGCCGCTGACCTCGGCGAGCGCGCGCACGTGCGCCCATCCGCCGGGGATGGCGTGGATGGCCACGATCAGCGCCACGGCAGTCCCGCACACGTAAATCGCGAGCTGAATCACGTCCGTCCAGATCACGGCTTTGAGCCCGCCTTCGAACGTGTAAAGCAATGTAAGCAGCGTGACCGCGACCACCGCCGTCAGGACGCCGTTATGAAACATCACCTGGACCACGACCGACATGGCAAACACGCGCACGCCCTCGGCGAGCGCGCGCGTGGAAAGAAACAGAGCGGCGGTGAAGAGCTTGAGCTCACGCCCGAACCGGCGTTCCACGAATTGATAAGCGGTGAACAACTCGCCGGCGAAGTAGCGGGGAATCAGAACGAAACTTACGACGACGCGGGCGACGAGGTATCCGAAGACAAGCTGCAGGAATCCGAAGTTCGACCGATAAGCGATACCGGGCGTACTGATAATCGTAAGAATACTGGT
>JASHQD010000637.1 GCA_030037755.1 Terriglobia bacterium | reverse complement strand
TGAAGCCCCTGCCGGTCGCAAGAGAACGAAGATGCCTCCGCCGCGCGGCGGCACGGCTGAAGCCGTGCCCTTCCGATGCGCACAAACTTACGACACCCGGTCTAGCTCGCTACCCAACCCGCCTCGCCTTGACCCGCTCCCGCTTTTCACCTAGATTTGATCTTCGACCATTTCCCCTGCCCGACAGGATGGTCCTTGGGGGCGCGCCGCCAGGCGGGCAACTGCTGGCCCGTGCCTCAGGTGCTCACATGCTCAGGAATTCCCCACGTCACGGTCGGGCATTGCGTTCCATTGCGATCCTGACTGTCGCTTTCGGATGCTTGTCCGGAGCCCGCGGCAACGCTGCTGCCGTCGGACAGCACGGGATGGTCGCTTCGAGCGAATCGCATGCCACCGACGCCGGTGTCGACATCCTCCGTGCCGGCGGCAACGCTGTGGACGCAGCCGTGGCCGTCGGATTCGCCCTCGCCGTCACACATCCTTTCGCCGGCAACATCGGCGGCGGCGGATTCATGCTGATTCGCCTCGCTTCCGGCGAGACTGCCTTCGTTGATTATCGCGAAGAGGCGCCGGGCCGCGCGTCGCACAACATGTATCTGGACGCGCAAGGGAATCCGATCAAGGACGAGAGCGTGGTGGGCGCGCTCGCTTCCGGCGTGCCGGGTACGGTGGCTGGCCTGGCCCTCGCCGAGCAGAGGTACGGCAAGCTCGGTCTCGCCCGCGTGATGGCGCCCGCGATTCATCTCGCTGCCGACGGCTTCGCGGTGAGCTACGCCCTAGCCCAGGATCTGCACAGTGAGAGCATCAAGCTCGGCAAGTTTGACGCCTCGCGGCACATCTTCCTGCGCGACGGCAATTACTACCAGGCGGGCGAGATCTTCAAGCAGCCGGAGCTGGCGCGGACGCTCCAGGAGATTGCCGACCACGGCCCGGACGCCTTCTATCGCGGCCCGATCGCGCATGAGATCGCGGCCAGCATGGAGAAGAACCACGGCCTGATCGATCTCGGTGATCTCGCCGCGTACCAGGCGAAAATCCGCGAGCCGCTGGTGGGCCATTTCCGGGGCTACACGATCGTGAGCGCGCCGCCGCCGAGTTCGGGCGGGGTGGGACTCGTCGAGATGCTGAATATCCTGGAACCGCTCGACCTGGGCGCGCCGGACGCCTACGCGTCCATGCACCTGATCATCGAGGCGCAGCGGCGAGCCTACGCCGATCGCGCCCAGTTCCTTGGCGATGCCGATTTCGTCACGGTTCCCGTGGCGAGTCTCACGAGCAAGGACTACGCCGTGAAGCTGCGCGAGGAATTGCTGGCGGCGAAGCCTGACGCGCCGGTGCGCGCCGGGAATCCTGCGCCCGCAGAGAACGGCAACACCACGCACTACTCGGTGGTGGACGCCGACGGCAACGCCGTCTCGAACACTTATACGCTGAACGGCGGTTATGGGTCCGGCCTGACCATCGAAGGCGCCGGTTTCCTGATGAATGACGAGATGGACGATTTTGCCTCGAAGCCCGGATCGCCGAATATGTTCGGCCTGATCCAGGGCGAAGCGAACTCGATCGCGCCGCGCAAGCGTCCGCTGTCGTCGATGACGCCGACGATCGTGCTTGAGGATCCCAAGGCAGCGAGCGACGGCGCTCCGGCCGCTGGATCGGGCGGGCCGCAACTTCGGCTGGTGCTCGGATCGCCCGGCGGCGGCACGATCATCAATACCGTGCTTGAAGTGCTGCTGAACGTGACCGCGTTTCACCTGAAAGTGCAGCAGGCGGTGGACGCGCCGCGCTTCCACGATCAGTGGATGCCCGACAAGATTTTCATCGAGCCCGGCATCTCCGAAGACACGGCGGCGCGCCTGCGCGACGCCGGCTACACGCTGCAGCGCGTGGGCGGAATCGGCGACTGCGAGGCTATCGCGGTGGATTCGCAGACGGGCTGGCGCTTCGGGGCGTCCGATCCGCGCGGCGACGGCAAGGCGGCCGGGTACTGATGAAGTACGGCCTTTCAACGCGCCTTTTCGCCAACGAACCGCTCACCTCGCGGCTGCTCAATCGCATGGTGGAAGCGGGATTTTCGGAAATCGAGATCTTCGCGGCGCGCGATCACCTGGACTATCACGAATCGAAGTACGCTCGCGATGTGGGCCAGTGGTTTTCGGATTTCAACCTTCAGCTTCACTCGCTGCATGCGCCCCTCTGCGCCGAGCCGGGATTCGGGCGCCGCGGCGGGTTGATGATCTCCGTCGCCTATCTCGAGCGCCGGCTGCGGATCGATTCCATGGATGAGATCAAGCGCGCCCTGGAGGCGGCCGAGCGCGCGCCGTTCAAGTATCTGGTGCTGCACCTCGGTCTCGAAAGAGAGGAATACGCGCTCGAGAAGTTCGACGCGGCCTTCACGTCCATCGAGCATCTGCGGATTTTCGCCAAGGAACGCGGGGTGCGGCTGCTGCTTGAAAACACGCCGAGCGAGCTCGGCAATCCGGCGCGGCTGATTCAATTCCTGGAGTACACGCGCCTGGACGACGTCGGCGTCTGCTTCGACGCCGGCCATGCGCATTTGACCGGCGGCGCGCTGGAGGGTTTCGATGCGCTGAAGGAGCGCATGGTCACGGCTCATCTGCACGACAATCACGGCGAAAGGGACGAGCATCTTTTACCCCTGGCGGCGGCTGCGGGTGAGACCGAAAGCGGCAGAAATGGCATTCGCTGGCCCGAATTGATCGCGGAAATGTCCAAGGCCCGCGCCGACTCTGATAGCCTATGTGCTTTCGTCGAGCTGCAATATGAGCAGGCCAGCCTTTCGGACGCTCGCAGCGCGGTATCCGGATTTCGGGAGATGGAAGCGGCAGAGCGGGAGCGGTGGTCCAGGGAGTGAGAGAAATGGCGTTTATCGGGTTGTGTTAACTTATGATCTAATATATTACGCGTTAAATCTGACGAGCCGCACGAAGGCGTTTTTACAAAACAAAACCGTCAGATTACTGAAAATAGGTTACTTATCGTTTGGTAATGTTCTTGCTAAGTGAGGGGAAAGAATGGCAACACCCGTGGTTGAAATCCGAGACATCGCGAGGCTAGCCGGGCAGGAGGTCGTGATCCAGGGCTGGATCTATAACCTGCGCGAGAGTGGCAAGCTGCTCTTTCCGATCTTCCGCGACGGCTCCGGCGTGATTCAAGGCGTAGTGGTGAAGTCCGCGGTTCCGCCTGAAGTGTTCGAGCGCGTGAAGAGCCTGACGCAGGAGTCGTCAGTGCGCGTCACCGGCAAGCCACGCGCCGACCAGCGCGCGCCCAGCGGATTCGAGCTCGACGTGTCCGACGTGGAAGTGCTCCAGCGGATTCCCGCCGAGCATCCGTATCCGATCACGCCGAAAGAGCACGGCGTCGAGTTCCTGATGGATCACCGGCACCTGTGGCTGCGCTCGGCGCGGCAGCGTGCCATCCTCGGCGTGCGCCACGAGATCATCAAGGCGACGCGCGACTTCTTCGACGATCGCGGATTCACGCTGGTCGATACGCCGATCTTCACGCCCGCCGCGTGCGAGGGCACCACGACGCTGTTTGAGGTCGGGTACTTTGACGACAAGGCGTACCTGACGCAATCCGGCCAGCTCTACAACGAGGCC
>JASHQD010000050.1 GCA_030037755.1 Terriglobia bacterium | reverse complement strand
CAAGGTCGGCCCGAAGTCCCGGTACTTGCTCTTCACCAACTCCAGCGTCTTTATCCGCAGACTCTCCGCCAGCCGCCGCTTCGAAGGCCGCCCTCGCAGCCCATGCACCACACCCCGATCACCCTGCCGCTTGACCCGCCGCAGCAACTTCCGTACCCAACGATCCGTGATTCCCAATTGCGCCGCTGCCGCTCGCTTCAAGTGTCCCTTCTTTACCTCATGCAACACCTTCAATCGGTCCCGCTCTCTCGTGCTTAACACCAGCATCTCCTGTTCGCTCATCCGGCCAGTCTGCCGGTTTCAAACAGGAACTTTCTACTTTGCTGAAAGAGGAACTTCTCACTTTGCTGCGACACTCTGCCTGATCACCTTGCCCTCGCGTGATCGCTGTGTTACTTTACGGCTTAAAGTAGAACTCCCAGGTGAGAAGAAGCATGAGGGGCGTGTGGCTCTCCGCATCCACGAAACGGGGAGCAGACAGAACGGCTGACCTTGGGGAATCGTGAAGACTGAACTCAATGAAGCGCGGCTGATTGCCGAGATCGATCTCGACCGCCTGCCGCGGCATATTGCGGTCATCATGGATGGCAACGGCCGCTGGGCGAAGAAGCGGAGGTTGCCGCGCATCGCCGGACATCGCGCCGGGATCAAGGCGGTTCGCCAGGTTGCCGAGGCATGCCTCAGGCTCGGCGTGCCGTACCTCACGCTCTACGCTTTTTCCGTCGAGAACTGGAAGCGTCCCGAGAGCGAAGTGAAGATGCTCATGGATCTGCTTCGCGAATACCTGGGCAGGGAAATCGGCGAGCTGAACCGGCAGAACATCCGGTTGCGGGTGATCGGCAGGACGCATGAGCTGCCCAGGCTTGTCCAGCGCGACCTGGATCGCGCTCTGCGCGAGACCGCAAAGAACACGGGCATGATCCTCACATTTGCTTTAAACTACGGCGCTCGCGCCGAATTGACGGACGCCGTCCGCGAACTGGTCGATCGGGCGCGGCGCAACGGCGAGGCATTCGACATCGATGAACAGACGGTGACTTCGCATCTCTACACGCGCGAGATGCCCGATCCCGACCTGCTGATCCGCACCAGCGGCGAGTTGCGCGTGAGCAATTTCCTGCTATGGCAGATTGCGTATTCCGAGATCTGGGTCACGGACACGCTCTGGCCTGATTTCAGCCAGCTTGATCTGTTCAACGCGGTGCTGGAGTATCAGAAACGCGAGCGCCGCTATGGCGGGCTGACCGAGAATGCCGCAGCAAAGGGCGCGTCAAAAGGCTGAACATCCATCATTGAATGAAGCGTCGCATCGTTACCGCGCTGCTGCTGATCCCACCTGTACTCTATCTTGCTGTTTGGGCGCCTTGGTGGGTCTTCCTGTCCGCGCTTTTGGTTGTGGTTCTGCGCACGGTGTACGAGTACTTTGAGATCAGCCGCGCCGCTGGATTCGAGACTCTGCGCGGATTCGCTTATATCGGATGCGCGGCGCTCTCGGTCGCGCAAGTGGCGGACTTGCGTTTGCCGGCATCGTCGGGGTTCGCTGGAACGACGGTGCTGGCGGTCACGATTCTGCTCGTGGTTTTGGCCTTGGTCGCCGGCATGATTCTGACGGGCGACATCCGCCAGTATTTGCGGTCTGCCTGCTCGTCGCTGCTCGCGATTGTTTACATCGGCTTGATGCTCTCCACTCTTGTGCCGCTGCGTTTTTCGCCGGTGGTCGGGCGGGACTTGTCGACGGCCATCCCGCAGCGTTATCTCTTGATGCTTGTGTTCGGCGTCGTTTGGATCGGAGACGCTGCAGCCTATTTTGTAGGGCGCGGCCTTGGCCGGTATCACCCGTTTCCGAGCATCTCTCCCAATAAGACGCTGGAGGGTTCGCTCGGCGGACTCGCCGGCAGTATCCTGTTGGCGTGGGGATTGGGCCGCTGGTGGCACACAACCGATATGAGAATCGTCTTGATGCTGGCGATTCTTGCGGCGGTCGCCGGCCAGGCGGGTGACCTCGCGGAATCTGCCTTGAAGCGCAGCGCGGACCTGAAGGACTCCGGCGCGCTGCTGCCCGGCCACGGCGGCCTGCTTGACCGGATTGATAGCCTGATATTCGCGGCGCCGGTCGTGTGGCTGGCGCTGGTTGTCCTACACTTTTGGCGCGCATGAAGACACTTTGCATCCTCGGTTCGACGGGGTCGGTCGGGACCAACGTCCTTCGAGTGGTCGCGGGCCTCGGTGACCGGTTTCGTATCGCCGCACTCTCGGCCGGACGCAACCTCGACGTGCTGGCTCAGCAGATCGTCGACTTCAAGCCCGAAAGGGCCGTGGTAGCGTCGCCGGAATGCATCGAGCCGCTGCGCGTCCGGCTTCGCGCGCTCGGATACGATCGTGGCCTGGGAATCCTGGCAGATTGCGAAGGACAGGTGGAAGCCGCCACCGATCCTGCGGTCGATTTTGTGGTGTCCTCGAGCCACGGCGTGACAGGTCTGGTGGCCACGTACCGAGCCGTCTGTGCCGGAAAGATGATCGGCCTTGCCAACAAGGAGACGCTCGTTGCTGCCGGCGACCTGGTCATGCAGGCGGCGCGCGAGCACGGCGCTACGATCCTGCCGATCGACAGTGAGCACAGCGCGCTGCACCAATGCCTGCGCGCCGGAGCGCCGCGCGAGGTCCGCCGGATCGCCCTGACGGCGTCTGGCGGGCCGTTCCGGGGCTGGCGCAAACGCGATCTCGAAAACGTCACACCTGAGCAGGCGCTGAAGCATCCTGTCTGGAATATGGGCGGACGGATCACGGTGGATTCCGCCACGCTGATGAACAAAGGCCTGGAAGTGATTGAGGCCCATCATCTTTTCGGATTGCCCAGCTCGGAAATCGAGGTGCTGATCCATCCCGAGTCAATTGTTCATTCCATGTTAGAATTTAATGACGGTTCGATCCTGGCTCAGTTGGCAGTGCCGGACATGCGGATTCCTATTCAGTACGCTCTCACCTATCCTCATCGTCTGCCGATAGGTGATGGCGAGAGTCTGGTTCTGGACCTTAAGCGGTTGAAGCGCTTGCGATTGGAACCCGCCGGCGATCGGCGCTATCCCTGCTTGCGGCTGGCTCGGGAGGCGCTGGCAACCGGAAGCGCGGCTACTTGCGTCCTTAATGCCGCCGACGAGATCGCTGTGGAAGCTTTCCTGGCGCGTCGAATTGGGTTTACGAGGATTCCTGAGGTGGTATCGAACGTGCTCCGGAGTACGCCAGCGGCGGAACTGGGTTCGATCGAGGATGTGCTCGCTTGTGACGCCGAGGGGCGCGACCGGGCTCGGGCTGAGATTCGAGATTAGAGACGCGGGGAGAATCGATTGAGTATGTTTTCCAATGCCATCACCGATATCGTGGTGGTCGCTGTCGCACTCGGGCTGATGGTTTTCATTCATGAGCTCGGACACTTCCTGGCGGCCAAGTGGGTCGGTGTCCGTGTGCTCACCTTCTCCTTCGGTTTTGGCAAGCGCCTGCTGGGCGTGAAGCATGGCAGGTTCTCGTGGGGCAGCCTGGCAGACGAATCCGAGGGAACTGATTACCGCTTGAGCCTTCTGCCCCTCGGTGGATACGTCAAGATGGCGGGCGAGGACCCCTCTCAGCCGCAGACGGGCGATCCCGGGGAGTTTCTCGGACGTCCGCGCTGGCAGCGATTTTTCATCGTCATCATGGGGCCGGCGATGAATGTTCTGCTCGCCGTGCTCCTGCTCACCGGCCTCGACCGCTACTATTACGAAGAGCCCGCTTTTGAGACGCAGCAGGCGCGCATCGGGGACGTGGAGGCGAATTCGGTTGCGGCGGAGGCCGGCCTCAGGGCGGGCGATCTGATAACGCGTCTCGGCGATCTGCAGAACCCCACTTGGGAAAACGTGGAACTGAAGGTCGCCATGTCGCCCAACGCGAGCTTGCCTGTCGATTTCCTGCGGGACGGCAAGCTCGATCACACCGCCGTGATCCCGCGTCCGCAAGGCCGCGAAGAGCTTGGTGACGTGGGGTGGGATCCGTGTCTGCCTCCCCAGGTGGACAGTATCGAGACAGGCGCACCGGCGGCGCGCGCTGGAATCCGCGGCGGTGATCGCATTGTGGCGCTGAATGGGCAACCGGTGCTCTGCTCCCAGGCCTTGGTGTCGAGCCTGCAGACAAACCAGGACAGGCCCGTACAGATCACGGTGGCGCGCGGCGATCAGAATGTCGAATTCTCCCTGACCCCCTATCTCGGCAGTGTCGAGGGCCAAAAGAAATGGCTGATCGGTGTGGGACTGCGCAACTATATTGTGAAGCAGCTGAACTGGGCCAGGGCTTTCACCACTTCAATTGATGACAACATCAAGACCGCCCAGCTGAGCTTTGACGCCGTGGGCAAGATTCTCACGCGGCAGATGTCGGCGCGATCCCTCTCCGGTCCCATCGGCATCGCGCAGATGTCAGGGGAAGCTTATCGCGCCGGGACCGGCAAGGTGTTTTCTTTTGCGCGTTGGGCCGACCTGATCAGCATCTCCGCGGCCATCAGTCTGTCGCTTGGAATATTCAATCTGCTGCCGGTACCGATCCTGGACGGTGGCGTCATCATGCTGCTGTTGATCGAAACCGTAATCCGGCGCGATCTGAGTTTGCGTGTCAAAGAGCGCGTGGTCCAGGTCGGCCTTGCCTTGCTGCTGCTGCTGACGGTTTTCGTAATGTATAACGATCTGGTGAAGACGTTCAAGCCGTATTAGGGGTCAGGAATCAGGTATCCGGAGTCAGGAATCCACGGCAGGTGGATAGTTTTTTGCGTCCGGTCAACTGAGGACTGACAACTGAGGACCAAGAATGAATTCCAACGTCCTGGCTGCGATCATCAGTGCCAGCAGCTCCGTGATCGTCGCGGTCACGGCCCTGCTGTTGAATCATCGCGGTTTTTCGGATTTGCGTAGCGAGATGAATCATCGTTTTGGTGAGATGCGCAGCGAAATGAACCATCGCTTCGATGCCGTCGACAAGCGCTTTGACCGGCTCGAAGAACGCGTGCGAACGATTGAATACCAGGTGGCCGTTGTCGTTGACCCTTAATGCCCGCTTGCACGGACGGAAAACTGAGAAACTGAGAAACTGACAAACTGAAGAACTGGCGAACCATGAATTTCAGCGACCACGAATATTTCCCGCCACGCCGCAAAACGCGGCCAGTGAAAGTCGGACGCCTCACCATCGGCGGCGACGCCGCGATCGTCGTGCAGTCGATGACCAAGACGGACACGCGCGACGTGGCGCGGACCGTCGAACAGATTCAGCAGATGGAAGCCGCCGGCTGCGAGGTCGTTCGTCTGGCGGTGCCGGACCTCGAAGCCGCGCAGGCGCTCCCCGAGATTCGCAAGCGCTGTCCTGATTCCATTCTCGTTTCCGACATTCACTTTCAGTACAAGTTTGCTCTGATGGCCCTTGATGCGGGCATCGACAAGCTCCGCATCAATCCCGGCAACATCGGCGACGCCGAAAAGGTGCGCCAGGTGGTGCGCCGCGCCCAGGAGCAGCACGTGCCGATTCGTATCGGCGTGAATGCCGGATCGCTCGAGCGGCGCCTGCTCGAAAAATATGGCTTTCCTACGCCGCAGGGCATGGTCGAGAGCGCACTCTACCACATCGGCATCCTCGAGGACCTCGGCTTCGTCGACACCATCGTCTCGCTCAAAGCTTCGAACGTGAAGATGGCAGTGGCTGCCTATCGCCTTCTTGCTCCGCAGGTGGATTATCCGTTTCATCTCGGCATCACCGAAGCCGGCACGCAGTTCTCGGGCACGGTCAAATCGTGCGTCGGCATGGGTATGCTGTTAGCGGAAGGCATCGGTGACACGATTCGCGTTTCGCTGGCTACCGATCCCGTCGAAGAAGTACGCGTCGCCTACGAACTGCTGAAATCGCTGGAGCTGCGCAGCCGCGGACCCGTGGTAATCGCTTGCCCGACATGCGGGCGCCTGGAAGTGGACCTGTTCAAGATCGCTGGTGAAATCGAACAAGCCACGAGACACATCAAGATGCCCCTTTCTCTTGCTGTGATGGGTTGTGCTGTCAACGGTCCGGGCGAGGCGCGCGAAGCCGATCTCGGCGTGGCCGCCGGACGCGGCAACGGTATGATCTATCGCGAGGGCAAAGCCATCCGGCGTGTGACCGAAGCCGAGATCGTGCCCGCGCTGCTTGAAGAAATCGAGCGATTCGTGGCCGAGCGCGAAGCGGATCGCGCCCCCGCACCTGAATCCGCCGAGATGCTCGCCGTCCAAAATCCGGTCTAGTTTTTCGATCGTAGAATTCTGTCCTTTTCCGGCAGGATACTCAGGATACTTTGGGCGACTTCAGTTTGACCCTTCGTTTACACGGCTCGAAAGTGTGTACTGTCGACTGTTGACTCTCGACTGTTGACTATTGCCATGTTGACAGAACTCGCGTTTGCCGACGCCACCGCGATGGCGCAACTTGTCGCCACCGGCGAAGTGCAGCCGATCGAGCTCGTGGATGCTGCAATTGAACGTATCGAGCGCCTGAACCCCAAACTGAATGCGGTGATTACGACTCTCTTCGATCAGGCGCGAGACGCGGCCCGCTCCGATCTTCCCGCCGGACCTTTCCGCGGCGTCCCTCTTCTTTTGAAAGATATTCTTGGCTTTCTCGCCGGTGTCCGCCAAACCTCGGGCTCGGAGTTTCTTCGCGATTTCGTTCCCGGTCATGACAGCGAACTGGTGGTTCGGCTCAAGAAAGCCGGATTCGTGATTCTCGGCAAGACGAACGCGCCAGAACTGGGCATCTTGCCGACCACCGAGCCGCGTCTGTTTGGCCCCACACGCAATCCGTGGAACCTGGAGCGCACGCCGGGCGGGTCAAGCGGAGGCTCGGCGGCGGCGGTCGCGTCCGGCATGGTTCCAATGGCTCATGCCAACGACGGTGGCGGATCGATTCGCATCCCGGCATCGTGCTGCGGATTGTTTGGACTGAAGCCCACGCGCGCCCGGAATCCGCTGGGGCCGGACGTGGGCGACATTATGGGTGGGTTGGTTGTAGAACACGCGCTGACGCGATCCGTGCGCGACAGCGCCGCTTTGCTCGACGCAACTTGCGGCCCCGACATCGGCGATCCCTATTGGGCACCACCGCGCGAACAGCCTTACCGCGAAGAAGTGCAGCGCGATCCCGGGCGCTTGCGCATTGCGCTCACGGTCGCCGCACCGGGCGGCGTTCCCATCCACGCGGACTGCGTCGCCGCCGCGCGCGTCGCCGCGGCGCTCTGTGAGAGTCTCGGCCATCACGTCGAGGAAGCGCAGCCGGAGATCGAGGCGCCGTTGTTCCTCCAGTCGTTCATTTCGACGTGGACGGCAGGCTGCGCCGCCACCATTGACGGCATGGCGATCGTCACCGGCCGCAAACCTGCCGCAGATCAGTTCGAGACGCTGACTTGGGCGCTCTACGAGATGGGCCGCCAGGTTTCCGGGCCGAACTACGTCCTGGCGCAGCTCGTGCTGCAGCGCAATGCGCGCAGGATCGCGCGATTCATGGAGCAATACGACGTGTGGCTCACGCCCACGCTTGCCGATCCACCGCTGCCTCTTGGCAGTTTCGACTCACCGCCGGAAGATCCTCTCGCCGGGCTTCGTCGCGCCATCGAGTTCGTGCCTTTTACGGGGATCGCCAACGCCACGGGACAGCCAGCCATGTCTGTGCCCCTGATGTGGAATGCCGACGGACTGCCGGTGGGAGTTCACTTCTTCGGACGCTTCGGGGACGAAGCCACGCTATTCCGGCTGGCAGCTCAGCTCGAAGCCGCGCGACCGTGGCGCGATCGGCGACCGCCCGTCTGTGCCTGATCGCTGCGGCCATCCGTCCTTATTCAACTGCTGCTGCCGGACCCCATCTCGAATACAAAGTACTGCGCGTGGGTTGATTCCTCATTGCGGATGCCGTGTACCTCGCCTGAGGCGACGTAAGCCACGCTACCAGGCCCGAGCGTGGACTGGCGCCCGGCGATCGTCACGACCACCGTACCCTCGCGAATCAGAAAGATTTCCTCGTAAACGTGATGATGCGGAGGGTGCGGCACTGCCCCGGGGGCCAGGTCAGTAGCGTGCAAAGCAATATGAAACCCATCGTGGGTTGCGCCATCGAAGATGGGCCTGAACTTGTTTTGTCCGTCCGCCTGCGCCTTAAGACTCTCAAAAGGGTAGGCCTTCGAGGGCAGCACACTGATCGAAGAGCCTTGAGCCTTGAGCGCCATCAGTGCTGGCAGCAGCAGGCACATTTCCCGTCGTGAGCGATCCATTTTTCCTGAACTCCCTTCGACCCGATTCGGGCGGACCGCACTGATCGAAGCCTTGTTCGGTCTCTTTGGGGATTGTACCTCAGTGATCCCGATTGCAACGACGTGCATCGGCGTCGCCGATCACGACGATTTGATTGCCGCGGTGGATGGATTTTGAGTGCGCTTGAGTCCGCCGCCCCCGAGCACGCGACCCGCAGAATGATGTGTTCCGGGACGCTTTCAAGGAGCGGTCATCTACCGTTTCCCTTTGGGCCGGCTCCCGGACGCCACCCTGCGCGGTCGTGACTTCCGAGTGGCGGTGTTTGCCGCGGAAACCAGCAGGCGTAGCGCCCGATTCACCGACGCGCCGTCCGGGAAAGTTTCAGCCAGGTCGGGCTCGATCAGGACCAGGTTGGCGCCTGCGACTGCCTGCCGGTAATACTTTCCCCGCACTCCGCCCTTGAGTTGTGCCAAATCGTACTGAGGACGCAGGTCGTCCTCAACAACTGATTCCTTCCGCATATTGCAGTTTCTCCCCGCGAGTTGCCTGGCGCGCACTGATGATTCTTATTCGCTCTTCCCGCGCACAGTGAGACACAAAGAGCACTCGCTCGAAGCGTGAATACCCGATCGTGACCTCGCGCTTCTCGTCGATCGAGTGGTCCGGATCATCGAAAGTCAGCGCTGACGGATCGAGGAAGACGGTAGTCGCCTCGGTGAATGAAACGCGGTGGCGGCGCAGGTTGGAGGCCGCCTTGGCCGAGTCCCACTCGTAGATCACGCTAGCATGATAGCATCGACATCAGTCGGCCGATCATGCTGCACCTCAATAGCAATTGAGCTTGGCGGCGCGCCTGAAGGTGCGCCTATCCCTCACACCTCCCTCATTCATTCCGCAGCGCGACCATGGGATCGACCTTCGTCGCCCGTCGCGCAGGAACTAACGACGCGGCAAGCGCGACCGTCGTGAGCAGGACCGAAATACTGGCAAAGGTGAACGGGTCGGCTGGGCTCACCCCAACCAACATGCTCCGCGCGAGTTGTCCCAGGGCGAATGCGGCAAGGACGCCGATCGCCGCCCCAGGCAGGACCATCAGTGCGCCTTGACGGACGATCATGCGAAGGATTTCCGCCCGTTGCGCTCCCAGTGCCAGGCGAATTCCAATCTCCTGACTCCGCTGCTCGGTCATGTAGGAAACCACGCCGTAAACGCCGATGATGGCGAGCAGCAGCCCAAGAATCCCCATCGCCGCAGCCAATCCCGCTCCCAGCTGGAAGAGCCAGAGCCCGTTGGGCGTGTCAAGCGCGTCGGTCATAGTCTCGGCATTGGACAGCGGCAAGGCCGGAGCGAGAGACCGGACAACTCCGCTCACTTCCTGGACCACGGATTCCGGTTCTCCGTAGGCACGCACCTGGAGTATGACGGGCAACGTGGGTTTCTGCGCAAAAGGCATGTAGAAGAACGGACCTTCCGGTGAGATCATGTCTGACGTCCGGCTGTTGCGCACCACGCCCACCACTTCAAGGGGATGAGCCGGGTCGTCCTCCAGGCTGAAGCGTCTCCCGATTGGGTCCTTGCCGGGCCAGAAACGCTGGGCCATGACCTGATTAATCAGGGCGACGCGGGTCGAGTTCTGCCGGTCCGTCTCGCTAATGCCGCGCCCGTTGAGCAGGCGGATGCCAAGAGTTTCCAGATAGCCGGCGGAGACCTGGTTATAGCCTGCCGAGGGAGTCTGCTGACCGGCAGGCGTGGCCTGGCCCTCCACCACGATGTTGCCCCCCATGTTGTGCCCGCCAAAAGGCACCGCCCCGGCAACGCTCGCCGATTGGACGCCAGGCAGCGCGCGTACCTGCTCGAGCGCTTTGTCCAGGAACTCGTAGCTTTGGGTTTCGCTGTAACCCGCCAGGCCGGGATCGAGCGGAACATTCAGGACATGTGCAGGATCGAAACCCAAATCGGATTTTTGAACGCCGAAGAGGCTGCGAACGAACAGTCCGGCAACGATCAGCAGCATGAGCGAACCCGCCACCTGGGCTACCACCAGAGCCTTGCGGAATCCATGTCCTCCGGCGGTTGTGGTGCGCCCGCTGCCGTGCAGGACCTCGTTCAAATCGCCCGCCGTGGCGCGCCAGGCGGGGACAATGCCGGCGATCACGCCTGCCACGAGCGCGAGGCCGAATGCGTACATGAACACGCGCCAGTCAAAGCGAAAATCGAGAATCATAGGGACGTCCATGTGAAGAGGCAGTGAGCTCAGAACCCGATTTCCCACGAGTCCCACCACCACCCCGCCCACGCCGCCGAGCAGGGACAACAACAGGCTCTCGGTGAGCAGTTGCCCGATCAATCGTCCGCGTCCGGCTCCCCACGCGGCCCGAATAGCGGTTTCGCGGCGGCGCACGCTGGCGCGCGCCAGAAGGAGGTTGGCGACATTAACGCAAGCCAGCATCAAGACCATCGCCGCCAGGATGAGGAAGAGTGCTCCCACCACTCCCAAACCACTCCCAGGGTCGTCCGATGGTCCTACAGCCGCAAGCGGGAAGGCATTCAGCGCCTGCCAGGCATCGGCCTTCGGATACTCGGCGGCGAGTCGCTTGGCAACCACATCCATGCCCGATCGGATTCTCTCTTGCGTAACCCCCGTTCTGACCCGGCCGACTAAGATCAGGTTTTTATTGTTGCGGTCGCTCAGGAAATCGCTTTTCGTCTGGTTGTCCACCACCGCCATTCCGAGCGGCATATACGCGTCGGAATTGATGAGCGTTGAGATGGGACGGAAGCCCTCGGGAGCGACTCCGACAATCGTCAC
>JASHQD010000636.1 GCA_030037755.1 Terriglobia bacterium | reverse complement strand
ACTGGGCGGCGCAAAGATGCACGCCGAGGTCAGCGGCACTGTGGATTTTCGCGAGCCGGATGACGACGCCTGCCTGGCGCGTGTCGCGGCACTCGTCGATAAGATCGGTCCGGCTCCTGCGTCGCCGTTCAGCCACAAATCCGCAGAGCCGCCGCTCTATCCGGCCGAGGAGATCTATGGCATCTACTCGGACGATCCCGCGCGGCAGTACGACATGCGCGAGATCATCGCCCGCATTGTCGATCGCTCCGAGTTCGAAGAGTATCGTCCCGAGTACGGTCAGACGGTGCTGTGCGGCTATGCGCGGGTCGGCGGCTGGGCCATCGGGATCGTTGCCAATCAGAAGAAGCACGTTCCGGTGATCGCGCACGGCACGGGCGAGAAGCGTATTCACTTTGGTGGCGTCATCTACACCGAATCGGCCGAGAAGGCGGCGCGCTTCATCATGGATTGCAACCAGAATCGCGTGCCGCTCGTCTTTCTGCACGACGTGAACGGATTCATGGTGGGTAAGGAAGCCGAATGGAGCGGCATCATTCGTGCCGGCGCCAAAATGGTGAACGCGGTGGCGAACAGCGTGGTGCCCAAGATCGCCGTGATCTGCGGCGGCAGCTTCGGCGCCGGGCACTACGCCATGTGCGGCAAGGCCTACGATCCGCGATTTATCTTCGCCTGGCCCACGGCGCGTTACGCCGTGATGAGCGGCGACTCGGCCGCCGGCACGCTCCTCGAAATCAAGGTCAAGCAGCTCGAACGTGAAGGCAAGAAGTTGAGCGAGGAGGAGAAAAACGAGCTGTACGAATCCATCCGCGCCACTTACGAGCATCAGACCGATCCGCGCTACGCCGCGGCCCGGCTCTGGGCGGACGCCCTCATCGATCCCGCCGAAACGCGCGAAGCGCTGATGTGGGCGCTCAAAGCGGCAGCGCTCAATCCGGAGGTAAGGGAGTTCCGGACGGGAGTGTTGCAGACTTAACCTCGTTCACAATTCATCTTTACCGGTGTAACCAAAACGATGTCGCTGCCACTGGAGGCTTGAGCAAATACGTGGCCGTTGTCACATACTCGAATCTATGGCACAATGACCTCACTATGCCAAAGCGGCACAATCCGACCACAATCGGTCAAGTCAGGATTCGAATCAGCCATAACGGCCGGCTGGTGATTCCCGCCTCTTTCCGCCAAGCGCTCCACATCAAGGCCGGAGACGAAGTTGTTCTCCAGATGGAAGACGATGAGCTGCGGATCACAACCCAGCAACGGCGCATCGAGCGGGCGCAGCGGCGAGCCCGCCGCTACCTGAACCCCGGCACATCCCTCGTGGATGAGTTGCTCGCCGAGCGGCGCGAGGCGGCCAAAAATGAGTAGCATTGTACTCGATGCGTCCGCCATGCTTGCCTTGATTCATCAGGAACCGGGCTATGAGAAGCTCACCGCTCCGCTGCTTGCGCAGGCGGTGGCCAGCACCGTCAATCTGTCCGAAGTCCAAAGCAAGCTCGTAAGCCGCGGATGGGCCCCGCACGAGGCATGGGAAGACGCTACCAGCCCGGTTCGCGAGGCGGTGCCTTTTGACGCGGAACAGGCCAGGATTGCCGGCGATCTGATTGCCGATACGCGCCCGCTTGGCCTGTCTTTGGGAGACCGCGCGTGCCTCGCCCTTGCCCTCACCCTCGAAGCGCCGGCCTATACCTGCGAAAGAGCTTGGAAGAGACTCAGGTTGAAGGTCCCCATTCACGTCATGCGCTGAGAGGTGGAGGGCCTGATTTCGCTGGTGCGGTGGCGTCGTCACACGGATGTGGGCGCTCAGAGCAGCGGCTCTCAATCCCGAGGTAAACGAGTTCCGGACGGGAGTGCTGCAGCCTTAGTTCACGGTGCGAACAATGCCGCCTGAACCTGAGACAGTCTGGAAGCTACCAACAATGCCAGAGGTGCAAGGGGCGGCCGCTCTCGTCCATCGTTTCCTGCCGCCCACGCCGCAGTACCGGTGGCCAATACTGGCACAGGAAGCGGGCTGTGACCTGTGGATCAAGCATGAGAACCACACTCCGACGGGGTCGTTCAAAATGCGCGGTGGGCTGGTTTACCTGGACTGGCTGCGCCGGACTCATCCGGAGATAGAGGGCGGAGTAACGGCCACTCGCGGAAATCACGGCCAATCGATCGCCTTTGCGGCGCAACAACTCGGGCTCAGATCCGTTGTTGTGGTGCCTCACGGCAACAGCCGGGAGAAGAACGCTGCCATGCGCGCGTTCGGAGCCGAGCTGATCGAGCATGGCCACGACTTTCACGACGCTGATGCGTACGCGGACGAGCTCGCCGTTTCGCGGGCGTTGCATCGCGTCCTTTCGTTTCATCCGTTGCTGGTTCAAGGCGTCGCCTCATACGCATTGGAGCTCTTTCAAGCCGTTACGGACCTCGACTTTGTCTACGTCGCCGCGGGCTGGGGATCCGGAGCGGCCGGCCTTGCGGCGGTGCGAAACGCGCTCGGCCTGAAAACGAAGATTGTTGCAGTCTCCTCGTCTCTAGCCCCCTCCTACGCTCGCTCCATCCTCGCCGGACGCATTTTCGATATCCCTCCGCGCACCCGCATTGCAGACGGCATTGCTGTCGCGCGGCCCCATCCGCGCGGATTCGAGCTGGTACGCCATCAGATCGAACGCGTTGTCGAAGTCAGCGACGACGCGGTCGAAGCGGCGATGCGCCTCTATTTCCGCGCCACTCACAACGTAGCGGAAGGCGCGGGCGCAGCATCGCTCGCGGCGGTGCTTCAGGAATCTGCGCTACTCGCCGGCAAGAAGGTAGCGGCCGTGCTTACGGGTGGCAATGTCGACTCCGATGTTTACCGCCGGGTGCTTTCAAACGGACTGGAGCCGCGACAAGAATGAATCGCCGGACGATTCTGAAATCGGTGGCACTTGCGGGCGCTGGAGCGGCAACCATGCCGGCCGTCGCGGCCGTCCCACACGGCGGTGGGGACACCGCCGCTACAGCTGTCCGGCCGGGACCGCTCAAGATCACCCGCGTTCGTTTCTATCACAATCCCGCGTCGCCGCAGCACTTCAACCAGAGCTTCCACATCGTCACCGTCGAAACCGACCAGGGCATCACGGGAATTGGC
>JASHQD010000635.1 GCA_030037755.1 Terriglobia bacterium | reverse complement strand
CACGGCCGCGGCAGGTCGATGACCAACCGGCGTTTCGCACGTGGCATCCTACCCTTCAGGCGCCGGAGGGGGAGGATGAATGTTACCGACCCTTGAGTATGATAGGTACGTGTTGATCCGAACGCTGCCCGACGGAACTCCGAATCGTGTGCGGCCGGTCTCAAATCTGAAGCAGGGAGAAAGAATCCTTAACCAGCTTTGCCAGGCCGGAGAGACTCGCTGGCAGTTGTTTGACACTCAGGAGAGCCGGCGGGTGGCCGGCTCCACCTCATCGGCTGTTCCGTCGAAGTCTCCTGCCCAACCTCGCGCGCCTTCCACGTCGAGCTCCAACCCTTCGTCCTGATTTCAGCGTGCGTCCTGATGTCACCGGAATGCGGGCGGGCCGCCCGCCCCATCGCCAATTAGAAAGAGGCGCGAATCCTGACGCCTGACCGTCTTTTCCGCTCACAACGAGAGTGTGCGCCCCGGACTGCATGAATCGAACAAAACTAATGACTAAGGACCAATGACCAAGGACTAAGGACCAGCGAGGCGGTTATAATTACCTACGGGACTTGAAGTTCCCCAGGAAATAGGCCGAATCCTTGTTCAAGAAGATACTGATCGCCAATCGAGGTGAGATCGCAGTGCGCGTGATGCGCGCTTGCCGCGAGATGGGCATCGGCACGGTGGCTGTTTACTCGGAAGTGGACCGCAGATCGCTCCACGTGCGCTACGCCGATGAGGCCGTGGCCATCGGCCCGGCTCCTTCGCGCGAAAGTTATTTGAACATCGGACGCGTGGTGGATGCGGCCCGGTCGATTGGCGCCGAAGCCGTCCATCCGGGCTATGGATTCCTGTCTGAGAACGCGGCTTTCGCCCGCGCGGTGGCCGAAGCCGGATTGACCTTTATCGGTCCGCCGCCCGAAGCCATGGAACGGCTGGGATCGAAGACCGCGGCGCGCGACCTCGCCGTCGGCGCGGGATTGCCGGTGGTCCCGGGCGCGCAGGACCTGCACGGCTTCGACGACGTGGAGCAGGCTGCCGAGCGGATCGGCTTGCCGGTCATGCTCAAAGCGGCGGCTGGCGGCGGTGGCAAGGGCATGCGCATGGTTACGGCGCACGAGCAGCTCAAAAGCGCCTGGCGCGACGCCAGTTCCGAAGCCTACAACGCCTTCGGCGACGAGACGATCTTCATGGAGAAGCTCATCGAGCGCCCGCGCCACGTGGAAATTCAGATTCTTGGCGATCGCTATGGCAACCTGATCCATCTGGGCGAGCGCGAATGCTCGCTGCAGCGGCGCCATCAGAAAGTGATGGAGGAGTGCCCGTCGCCCGTGGCCGATGAGGATTTGAGGCGGCGCATGGGCGAGACGGCCGTGCGGCTTGGGCATCTCGCGGGATACTGGAACGCCGGCACGGCGGAGTTTCTGGTCGACGCGGACCGCAACTTTTACTTTCTCGAGGTCAACGCGCGGCTGCAGGTGGAACATCCGGTTACGGAGCTGGTCACGGGAGTCGATCTGGTCAAGGAGCAAATTCGAATCGCGGCGGGCCAGCGCCTGGCGATCCGGCAGCATGACGTCGTTATGCGTGGCGCGGCCATCGAATGCCGCATCTCTGCCGAGGATCCGGCCCGCGACTTCTTCCCTTCGCCCGGTCTGATCACGGCCTGGCATATGCCCCAGGGACCGGGCGTCCGCAACGACAGCGGGGTTTACGAAGGCTGGCGCGTGCCGCTCGATTACGATCCGCTGATGGCCAAGCTGATTGTCTCGGGGCGGGATCGCGCCGAGGCCGTGGCGCGGCTCGGCCGGGCGCTCGAGGAGTACGAAATCGGCGGCCTCGAAACCACCATCCCGTTCTTCAGGCAGGTTCTCAAGAACGATGATTTTCTTGCCGGGCGTCTGGATACGGGCCTGGTCAGCCGGATCATCGCGGCAGCGGGCGCCGATCAGCCCGGGCAACGCGTGGACGTCTCAAGTGGAAATGGCACGGGGAGATTGACTACCGAGGCGCAGCTTGCTGGAATCCTGGCAGCCGCGCTGGAAGCGGGTTCCGGGGCGGTCGCTGGGGTTCGAGAGCCCGGTGCGAACGGCGCGGGTGAGGCGAGCGCCTGGAAGCGCGCAGGCCGTGACGCGCAGCTCAACAATTGGCCGAAGCGCAACCTGTAGCGGCGGTGTCCTCACCGCCGCATTTTCGTTCGGGGAACGCATGGCGTGGATCGAACGATCGAAATCACGCGGCCCCTTTGAGGGCCGAATGGTTGATCCGCCGGCGCCAGCGATCCGCAGGCGGGCTCCTGCGGCTACTCACGGTGCTGCCCTTCGGGTAACACACGCGGCTGTGTATCCTCACCGCCGCTACAGCGATTGGGGAAGGTGAAAGGCCGGGTGGCGACAAAACTCAAAGTAAAGTTAGGCGCTGGCCACCCAAACTCAACGGCCGAGCACGAAATCGAGATCGGAAGCCCCGCATCCGGCGCGGACGCAGGCGAGACGCACTGCCGCCTGGACTCGGAATCTCCGATTCGGGCGAATTGGGTGCGAATCGCTCCCGGCCGCTATTCGATCCTGCTGGGCAATCGATCTTACGAGGTCCACGTCACCCCGGCTCCGGGGGCCGACGGCGCGCGCGAGTACTCCGTAAAGGTGGGCAGCGATCTCTATCGGGTGGAGCTTCACGACCCGCGCGCGTGGAAGGGGCACCGTGCCTCGGAACACAAAGGCCCGCAGGACGTCAGCGCGCCCATGCCCGGCAAGGTCGTCAAGGTACTGGTCGACGAAGGCGACGAGGTCCAGGACGGCCAGGGCCTGCTGGTGATTGAGGCTATGAAGATGCAAAACGAACTGCGATCTCCACGCGCCGGACGTGTGGAGCGGATTTACGCCACCGAAGGCGCGGGGGTGGAGACCGGCGCGCCCCTGGTGCGATTGGCTTCATTGTGAGGAAGGAGATCCACAGATTGGAGAGCGCGCGAGCGGCCGCCCGTCTGGCACCGCTCGCGCTGTTCGTTGTGATGAGCTTTGGTGGCTGCCGCCACGCCGGCAATCGCCAGGTTTGGGCGGAGGTCAACGGGCATCCGATCTACCAGGATGATGTGGAGAGCGCCTACAAGCGCCGCTTCCCTGGCAGTCAGGAGGCGATCAGCGCCGAGCAGATCCTGAATCTGAAGCTGAATCTGCTCAACGACCTGATTGACGACCAACTGCTGGCCGAGCGAGCCACCCGGGAAGGGATCACCGTCACTGAGGCTGACATCGATCGCCAGGTGGCCACCTTAAGCAGCCCCTACACCCCGGAGCAGTTCCAGAAGAAGCTCTCCGATGAGGGCCTGACGTCAACCACCCTGCGCGATCAGTTGCGTCATAGCCTGCTGATCGACAAGTTGATGGACCGCGATGTCGGCAAGCAGGTCAAGATAACCCCTTCCGCTATTGAGGCTTACTACCGCCAGCACCAGGTGCAATTCGATGTCCCGGAAACGCGCTATCACCTGGCGCAAATCCTGGTGACCGTGGCGCGCGACCCGGCGTCACACAATCTGAAGCATAGCGACGCTGTCGGGCGTCGCGACGCCCAGCGTAAGGTGTTGCAAATCGAACGCGATTTGAAGTCTGGGCAGGATTTCGGCAAGCTGGCCGAAGAATACTCGGAGGACCCGGCGACGTCTTCGGGCGGCGGCGACATGGGTTTCCTGCCGGCATCCTCGGTCGCGGCCGACCCTCCGCTCCGGACGGCCGTGAACGCCATTCGCGTGGGCCAGGTCTCGGGTGTGGTGCGCGATCAGAAAGGCGATTACCACATTTTGAAGCTTTTGGGACGCGAAGAGGCGGGCCAGCGGCCGATTTCCGACCCGGGAGTGCGGAAAACGATCCTTGACACGCTGACCAGCGAGCGCGAGCAGGTGCTCAAAGCCGCCTATCTCGAGGACCTCCGAAACCGGGCCAAGGTGAAGGATAATCTCGCGGGAAGCATCGTCAAGGCCGGTGGCGACCCGGCATTGCTGAAATAATGCGCCGGATTCCTCTTCTCGCTTGACAGATAGAATTGTAGTGGCATATATCTGCGGCTGGGTACCGTGCGCGCCGCCCCGGCACGGCCGCCCGGACCGGCTCCCTTCGGGGAGTATCCGCGAGGAGGCATCATGGTTTTCGATCGAGATCCCGGAGACGAACTGGACAACTTCGGCGACGAACTCTCTTCCGACTATCGCGAAGAGGAGGAGGGCGCCGAGGGCGAAGGTGAAGGTGATGATGTGGGAGGCGACGAAGATGCCTCTTACGAGGAAGTTGTGGTCGAGGAAGTGACCACGCCGGCCGCAATTGAAGAGCCCGCGCCGACTGAAGCGACTCCGCCACCGCGCAAGGCTGCCCCGAAGAAGGCGCCCAAGAAGGCGACGAAAGCCGCCCCCAAGCCCAAGCCGAAGCCGCCGAAGAAGGCGAAGAAGGCGGCCAAGCGCGCCCAGGCAGCGAAAAGCGCCCCGGCGGCACGCAAAGCTGCGCCCAAAAAGGCGAAGAAAGCCGCTGCCAAAAAGAAGCCGGCCAAGAAATCCAAGCGCCGATAAGCTCGCGCGATTCAGCCCTCTTTGGCCGGGGCTGAGTCGGTTCCAGGCAGCTTCAGACTGCCGACGAGTTGATCGAGACGAATCCGGTGCCGTCGGCAGTAGTCGCTGATGCCGTCGGCAACGCGGATCGGTGTCTCAGGCGCATAGAAGTTCGCCGTGCCGACCTGGATGGCGCACGCGCCCGCGATTAGAAACTCGATCGCGTCCTCGGGCGAAGCGATCCCGCCGATGCCGATGATGGGGATGCGCACGGCGCGGGCCGCCTGATGCACAAGCCGCACCGCCAGGGGCTTGATTGCCGGTCCCGAGAGTCCGGCAGTGACGTTGGAGATGCGCGGCGCGCGGGTCTCAATGTCGATCGACATACCCACGAACGTGTTCACCAAGGTAAGGGCGTCTGCTCCGCCGTCATGGGCGGCCCGCGCGAACACGGTGATGTCGGTGACATTGGGCGAGAGCTTCACGAAGAGCGGAAACCTCGCCGCGCGTTTCGAGGCTGCCACCACTTCTTCGGTCAGCTTGGGATCGCTTCCGTACACAATCCCGCCGCAACGCGTATTCGGGCAGGAGATGTTCAGCTCGTACGCGTCGATACCGTCCCCCGCATTCAGCGTTTCGATGCAGCGGACGTAATCCTCCGTCGAATATCCGAAGACGTTCACCACACATCGAGCCTTGAGCGTCCGCAGGAAGGGGAGCTTCTCCTCGAGGAAGCGTTTCGCGCCCACGTTCTGCAGGCCGATGGCGTTCAGCATTCCGGCGTCGGTTTCGTAAATACGCGGCGGCGGATTGCCGGGCATCGGATCGGCGGAGATGCCCTTGACGCAAATGCCCCCAAGCCGGTTGAGATCGATGACCTTGGCGAATTCCTGACCGTATCCGAAAGTCCCGCTCGCTGTAAGGACCGGATTCTGAAAATGAACGCCGGCGATGGTGACGTCGATTGGGGGTTCGGGATTCGAGATTGTCGATTGCCGATTGTCGATTGCCGATTGCTGTTCCCCTAATTCGGGGCGCAGGGTCGGATGTTCAGAGCCATTTGCCATTTGAATCTTGCCATTTGCCATTTTCATTGCCAGAGACGCAGCTTCCGTGGAGAGCCCTGGAGCGTTGTCCGAGGAAATTATGTTTTCGGCAGCTGGTCCGCTCCCCACACCACGTGCTCCGACCAGAACACCGGTCCCTCCGTGCAGACGCGCTCATAGGCGGCATGGCCCTCTCCCCGCACACGAATCGAGCAGCCAAGGCAGACGCCGAGCGCGCAGCCCATTCGATTCTCCATCGACACCAGGCATCGCTGCCCGTAACGGCGCGCCAGCGCCACCGTCGCTTCGAGCATCCCCCAGGGGCCGCAGGCGAGGATCAGCAGCCGCTTGCCGGGCTGACTTTTCAGGTAAGATTCCAGCGTCCCGGTCACGTATCCGCGATGACCAAGCGTCCCATTCTCGGTCGCCAATAGAGTTTCGGCGACGTAAGGCTGGAATTCGTTCACGCCGACCAGGTCGGCGTCAGTGCGCCCGCCGAAAAACAGTCGCTGCTGCACGCCCGCCGCTGCCAACTCGCGCGCCGGCAGCAGCAGCGCCGCGATCCCGATGCCGCCGGCGACGTGCAGCACCTCATCGGCTGCGCGCGCCTCGGCGAGGTAGTCCTCGGCAAAGAAGCCGTGCCCGAGCGGCGCCAGAAGTCCGACCTCATCGCCTGGCTTGAGCGCAGCCATCATCGCCGTGCCACGTCCGACAACTTTGTAGAGAAAATCGAGCTCAGCCGGTTTCGCCTGCTCGCCATCGCCGTTGTCCCCAGGCCGCAGGTCATAGATGCTCATCGGCCGGCGCAAGAGCACATCAGAATGCCCCAGGATCCGGATCATGGCGAACTGGCCGGGCCGCGCCGCCTGCGCCTGCTCAGGCGAGAGCACGCTGAGGATCAAGTGCCCGCCGGTAAGGGGACGATTTCCAGTTACAGTAGCGATTGTATCGAGCATCTGACCGATGATACCGCAACTGTCGACTGTCAACTCTCAACTGTTGACTGTCGACTCGTGGGCCTTTTCTCCCCGCCGCTCTGCCTGTACGCTATTCGTCGTGCCTTTTGATCTGGGATCGTACTTCGTGGGCTTCGACGATGTCTGCCGCATCAAGTTCGGGCAGCAGTATCGATTCGACAAGCTCGAGAAGAGCTTCGCTTACCTGCGCAGTGAAAGCCAATGGCTGACCGCCAGCCACGTCGAGAAGCTTTTTGATCCCAAGAACACGCCCTTTGCCCACTACTGGCCGCGACCGAATTTGAAGCAGTTGGATTCGGTGCTGCGGGCCGAACGATTGAAACTATCGCCGGTCGGGGATGATCCGCGCGCTTTGATCCAGCGCTTGCTGGCAATATTCCACAACATCGGAACCGTATCCCTTCTGCTACGATTCACCTACCCCGAGCGCTTCGGCGTTCTGAGCACCCCGGTCGTTGCCGTGCTGCAAGTCCAGCGGCCGCGGAGTACAGAGCTTTACGTGGCCTACTGCGAGGAACTCGAGTTGTGGCAGGAGCACTTCCGGCTCCGGTCGGTGGCGGAAACCGAAATGGCGCTCTGGACGTATCAGGAGCTCCTTGCCGACGAAGAACTCGCGGGCGAGATTCTAGGGGATGGAGTTGACGCCGTTGATAGCGCCTTCGGAGATGACGTCTGGGTGCAGCGCCGCCGGGCCGCTCAGGTGCTCCGGCCCTTTCTGAGGAATTACGGAGCTCTCGAACTGGCCCGGATCCTTGCCGAGGAGAGTCCAAGGCTTGCGGCAATGATTGCCGGGGAAGAGTACGAGCGCCGCTTGCGTGCCGCGTCCCGGCGCTTCTATCCGGCCTCAAATCCCGCCGGAGCACGCTGGGCCTACAATCTCATTGACCGCATGGTACAGGACCGCCACGTGGCGCTCGAGCAGCGCCCGCGATTGAACGAGGTCTGGGAGATGCGCAATGCGGCAGTCCATTCAGACCATAATTCCCGGATCATGCTCGACGTCGTGGCTGTTGAGCGGATGATTGAAATCATTGAATCCATCAGCAGCAACTGGTTACAGCGTGGAGCGAGCAGGCGACATTAACCGTCCGGGCGCCCTATTTATGAAAAATAAGATTGACAGCCGTTCCGGGAAGCCGTATCTTTAGGGCGTCTCCCCGGAGGCTTTCGGACTGTAGCCTTCTGCAGTTCCTAGTCTGTTCTTGTAAGACCTCAGCCGCGCTGGCAGGCATGCGGCAAATTAGCTCGATCGGGTTTGGGGGTTTGATGTCGTCGAACAGGAAGTATTACACCTTTTTGATAGTCGCTCCTCATGGGCGCCTGCGAAAAATCCAATTACCACATTACGTTGCGCATCTGGCCGTAGTCGTCGGACTCGGAGCGCTGATCGGCTTGGCCGCCCTCGCCAACAGCTACGCCCGGATGCTGGTCAAAGTGGCCAACTACGACGATGTGCGCAACCAGCACGAGGCCCTCAAGACGGAGTACCAGACGCTTGAGACGTCGGCCTCGAGCGCCAACGCCAAGCTGGTTTCGCTGGAATCCCTGGCCTCCGATGTCGCGCTGACGTATGGCTTCGGCAGACGCTCCCGCCCCCAGCTTTCTGAAGCCCTTCTGACGCTCGCGACCGAAAGCAACTCCACTCTTGAAGCCAGCTATAACGCCTCACTTTACGCTTTCAACCTGATGAAGACCGCGGCCCTGAGCCCGCCGCCCGACCCGGTGGTCCAGGCGCTCATCCCGACCGTGAGCTTCGATCGTGCCGCGATTCCAACGCTGTGGCCCGTCCGTGGCCAGATCACCGGCGGCTTCGGCGAGCGTATGGACCCGCTGAGTGGAGAGGAAGCGGTCCATTCCGGCGTGGATATCTCCGCCCCCAAGGGCACCGAAGTGGAGGCCACCGGAGACGGCGTGGTCGTGGAAGCCGGACGGCACGAGTCGGGTTACGGCAACGAGATCGTCATCGACCACGGCGATGGAATCCGCACCAAGTACGCCCACCTGAGTGAAGTCGATGTCGTCGCGGGGCAGGAAGTCAGAAGCGGCGAGGTGATCGGCGCTGTGGGCATGACCGGCAAGTCCACAGGACCCCATCTGCACTACGAAGTGCTCGTGAACTCCACACCGGTCAATCCCGCCAAGTTCCTCCGATAACCGCCATCTGGCATCCCGCGGGTCGGATCGTGATCCTGATCGAATTTTTCGTGGCACTACGTTCCTTGTCCCCGCGCCCGGCCTTCAAGTCAACCTGAATCGTGAGCGCTTCGCCGTCACGCGCCGCAAATCGCGTTTCTGGACTGAGCGCCTGCCGTCGACGGTGCGCCGGAACCGCCGGCCCACTGTCGAGTACCACCCACGGGGGCGCCGGGCGTATAATCGGGCGAGGACGCCAGGAGACACAATGACGATTTCAGAGCAAGTCCTCGAAAAGCTGCGCGATTTGCCTCTTGAAAAGCAAACCGAAGTCTTGGATTTCGTCGATTATCTGAACGAGAAGAACCGCGCCAGGAAGCCGCGCCGCAGCTTGCTGGGGTTGTGGTCGGACCTGGACTTCCATGTCACGGAAGAAGACATCGCGGAAGCTCGCCGGGAGATGTGGGGTGACTTTCCTCGCGATCTCAAGCTATGAGCGCGGTGCTCGACACTCACGCCGTCCTGTGGTATCTCGAGAACTCAAGTGAATTGTCGTCTCTCGCGCGGGCGACGATTGAAGACGCGATGCGCGACGGTCGTGACGTCCACGTCCAGCCATTTCGGTGATCGAGACCATTTACCTGGTTGATCGCAACAGAATCCCACCCGGCGCGCTTGAACGCCTCCGCAATGCCTTGCGGGACCCGGACGTCGGATTGATGATCGCACCCGTCGATGCCGATGTCGCTGATGCCCTTTCGAGGATTCCGCGTAGCATCGTGCCCGAGATGCCTGACCGCATCCTGGCGGCAACAGCCCTCCACCTCGGCGTTCCCCTTGTCACCCGCGACCGCCGGCTCCAGAGCGCAGGGATCGAAACGATCTGGTAGTCGCGGCCTTGCGCGCAGGAGGCCGGATCACCTGCTTGCATCGAAGGCCAAGGGTCCAAACGCGTGAGGCATGTAGTTGAGGGCGGAGCGCCGCGAGAACACAAAATGACGCCAGCGCCACCCGCAGATTGGGATGGAATGCCGCCAGGAACCGAAAGGCCCGTGACCGATGCTCGACGTATATGCTGTAAAGCACCGGAAAGAAGCCTATGAATAAAACCGCACGGCAACGCAAACCGAACCGCCCCGGCGTCCGAGAACTGCATCTTGAGCTCGTCCGGCTGCGCCGGAGGGTGGAAGACCTGGAAGACCTGCGCGACTTAAACGCCGCCATCGAACGAAACACAGGCAAACCCGGCATTCCGTGGAATGAGGTAAAGAGGGAGCTGGAACTCCAGTGATGGTCTTCGTGTCGTGCGCTTCTGCGCGGATGAACACTGCGTGCCCACAGCTCGGCTTACCTTAGTAGACAGCGGCGGACCGCGCTCGTTGTGCGGCTCAGCTCGCCCCCCGTTGCGGAACGGTCCCCTGACAGTGCAGTGCCACCATTTCGCCCGGCAAACTGGTATAAGAGTACGGAGACCTTCGGTCGGTCGGGTGAGACGGCCATTGACGGGCCACGGCTCGAGATCGGAGGATGATGGCGTGATATCAACAATCGCGGCGCCAAGGCCGACCACCGTCTTCAAGAACTCATGGACCGCAACAACGAGGGTCTGTTGCAGGAATCTGAGCGGGAAGAACTGGAGGCGCTGGTTGAATTGAGCGAACGCTTGTCGCTCGTACGCGGAGAGGCACTGCAGATTCTGGGCAGACAGCCGTAATGACCGCTCCCGAGCAAAACTTCCGCTTCAAACTCTATCAAGTCGACGCATTCAAGAGACTAGCAGAATGATGCACCAACATGCTGCAAACCGGTGTACAATGAGGCATGGCCAAAGCGCGAGCAACCATTCGGCAGAGCGTGTCACTTCCCGCGCCGGTCGCGAAACGCGTCCGGGAAGCCGCGAAGAAAGGCAATACCAGCGCCAATCGGGTTCTGCTCGATTTGATTGAGGCCGGGTTGAAAGCCCGCGAGGCCGAGAAAGAGCGTTTCTTCGCGCTTGCAGAAAGGCTGGGCCAGGCGCCGGACGCCGCCGAGCGCCAGCGCATTAAGCAGGAACTCGCCAGGATGACCTTCGGCCCCGATTGATGCCCGGTGTGATTGGATGCCAAAGATCCAGTGGACTCACCTTCCTCCCGCATTGCGCCAGCATCTCTTCGACCGCCTCGAAGAACGCCGGATCACGGCAGAAGACCTTTACAAACTTAAACGATGGCGGGAATCGGAGCCCCAAGCGCCTGACGGGCTTTGGTACAAGGATTTTGGTTCCTTCAAAATCTGCGGCGAAGGCAAACCCCCAAGACCTTCTTGCTCAAGGACCAGGCAGCCAAGGGCACGGCGCTATAAGTCTCCGGCCTCACCTCACCGGACACCTTCCTCTCCGCCGTTTCACGACTGTAATTCCTCGCCTTCCATTCGGCTGATGCGCTTCTCGCGAGTCTCCGCCACGTACAGCAGCCGGGCTGTTCCTTCGGCAATGTCATTGACCAGAACTTTCATGTCGGACAGGTCCTTGATCAGCAACTCGACTGTTTGCGTGAGGGCTTCGTGGCGTTCGGTCAACCGCTCCAGTCGTTCATCAATATCCATATTCGTCTCCGTGGGTGGCGACGCCATTGTCTTGTATGTCGTCGCCACCGCACCGTTGCGCTGCCCGGTGGCGAACTCGCGCAGGCGGGCGAAATCGCCGGGCGCAATGCGATTGGCTACCAGATCTTGAAGATGCTGGTTCACGAGGGTCTGGAGCGTGAAGCGCGGCGGAGCTAAGTCCTTCCCTCGTTTGTCCCAATGCGCACCCTGGCCATATATCGTGTACGTCATTCGGCGGCGGCGGACGGTCCCGAAACGAGGAATTCCTTCCAATTGGTCGCTGGCAACCGGTGGCGCCGAGGGATGCTTTCGTCTCCCGGGCGGGTAATCACCAAAGGGCGGAATTTGGGATAGCGGTGGCAAAACTCCAACAATGCCTTCAGTGTCTGCGCGTCAAACGAGCCCGTTTTCACCTCCATCGCCCAGTCACCCCAGCTTCCTTCGATCACCGCATCATTTCCAGTGGTCCCTCGCGCCAATACGTCGGCAATTCCGCGCCTGGGACAGGCGCGCTACAGCATCCGCAAGGCCAGGCAAGCAGGTTGCGGCAGAGGTCGCCTCAGTGTAAATTGTTAG
>JASHQD010000634.1 GCA_030037755.1 Terriglobia bacterium | reverse complement strand
GTGGAACATATCTGGGGCTATCTCAAGCAAAACGAACTGCCGAACCTCTGTCCGCGCGACCTGAGCGAACTGAGTACGGCCGCTTGTGCGGCCTTGCGGCGCATGCGGCGTCGGCCCACGCTGGTCACGGCATTCTGGAAGCAGGCCGAGCTGTTTTAAATGTCACTATATTATGTAATTCTCTTTAAGTGAGTTTGTGGCGCTCCACACTCGAGATCGCCGCCGCCTTCCAGGATCGCCTTATGGACTCGCTTGCGACGCCTGGGTCGCATTAACACCAGCGGTGGCGCTGGTGCAGTTGCTGCTCGTCGCGCCACTGACACCGCCCGCCGTGGCTCCATTCAGATTTACGAAATAAATCTGCTGAGCGCCTGTCGTAGTGGGATCGGAGTTGTCGATGATCAGGCCGCCCGTAGCCCAGCAACCGTTCGTGCCAGGTGTTGTCACGTTTAAACCGCTTCCGGACAGCGCAACCGAATTCGGATTGCTGACGTTGTAAGACAAAATACAACCGTCGCCGGCAGCGTTGGTACATCCGGAGGGCGTCGCGCGATTGATGCTGAAGAAAACGTAGTCGGTGCCCGCGGTTGTCTGCCCCCCCAGTATCGAAAGCGCCTCACTGGTCACATCAGCTGTTGGAGCACTGGAGAGATTCGCCTCAGTAGAGTTGATCACGGTCGAGATTGTTGCGCCAAATGGTATGTCCGTACCCGAGACCACGGCCCCGACGTCCGCGCTGGTCAGAATCGCCGACGAAAAGGTAACCTCCGGGCTGGTGGTGCTCACTTTTCCAGTGAGACTGGGCTCTTGTGTAGTGATCGTGCAGGCGCTCGTGCCGTTGTTGCAAAACTCGGTCAGCGGCGACGGCCACCCGTGTTCGGAGCTGTTGAGGCCGGTAGCAACGGAGTTTACGGTTCCGGTCAGCGAACTGTAAGCTATTTCGACCTGATACAGTGTGGCGCCTCCCGTCACACCGGTGTTTCCCACAACATAAAGATGGCCGTAAGCCGGATTCCCCGACTCGTAGTACACATTGTCAAAGTCACCGGCGTAGAGATAATATCCGGTGCCGCCTGTCCCTACCGGTACAACCCCAGGAGTTCCCAGGGTAGTGAAACTGCTCACAAATTCCCACACACCGTTGTCGCCGGTATAGCTATAGCTGCCGTTGGTAGTCACAAAGACGAGCTCTATTCCCTCCGAGGAATCAACCAGGGGAGCGTCCGCGATAGCATCGCCAATGCTGCCGGTGGTGCCGTGTATTTGTCCGGAGTTCGTACACTCATAACCATCGGTGCCGCACACGGCGTAGAAAGTCCCTCCCATGTCGCCCACGAACACGTACCCGCCCTGGAACCCTTGCTCGGTGTCGTAGACAGGCGACGAGACTTTGTCTGTACTCAACGCCACGGGCCAGGGACTCGTCGTATTCTCGGCCGGGTTTCCGTTGAAAATCCCGCTGAACTGATGGAGATTGCCGCTGTCGTCGCCCACGTAGAGCAAATCGTCAGAGTAATCTTCAAAAGGCGCGGAGAGCGTGTCGTTTTTGCCGTTGCCGAAGGCCATGGTGTACATGCACGGCGCGGTGCACGAGCGATAGGCGGAGCCCGACGACTGGGTCGTAAGGGTCGCCAGCGGGCCAGGCGCCCACTTCAGGACCACGAGGCTTGCCGTCGTCCCGCTAACCTGGATAAATGCCACCTGGGTGCCGTCTTCGGAAAGTATGGGAGAGGTTGTGACCGTGCCACCCGTGTTGTAGCCCCAGTAGAATGACGGAACCGCGCCGGCGCATCCCGTGGTGTAAATGTTGTTGTAGGCCACGATATTTGCGGTGTTGCTGACGCCCGCTTGGCCGGTGGGGAAAATCACAAAATCGGAGCAGCTAGCCTGGGTGAGGCTCACTCCATACTTGGCGGGGTAGGCGTTCGGTTGCACTTTGCCGGTTCCAGCCGCGCCGCCGGTGAGGTCCGAGCCGCTCCAGGTGTACCCGGCAAAAGAAGTCTTGCTGAGTGCGAGGTCTCCACCCGTTCCGCCGGCGTTCGCCACAAGATTGACGCAGTCGCTGCCGCAGACTCCCGAAGCGGCGGTAACACCCGAGGTCCCGCCCAAGGTTGCATTCGCATCGATCGCTGTCGCAATATTGCCCGCCAGCACTGACTGCGATACGTAATTGTTCACCGACCAATAAGCAAAGGTTGTGCCCGAGGTGGTGCCGTCGGCGCCACCGGTCAAGCTCCCTGCGGTCCAGGCAAAGTAACCGGCACCCGTAGGCGTAAGGGTGGTGCCGCTGTTACCGCCCGTACCGGGTGTCGCTTCCGTAACGGTAAAGGAACTGCCGCTGGAATAGCTGGAGGTAATGCCCATCGTCGAGGCATCGCAGCTACCGATGGCAGAGCTCAGGTTGCTCGCCAGGGTCGCCGTGGTGGTGCTGGTTGCGTAGGTGGCCGTAAAAGTGGGCGCGCTGCCGGTGCAAGTGTACGACCCGTTCGACCCCGCGCTCGCGGCGCTCCACGAAAAGACGCTGGTGTTGTTCGAAGCGCTGAACGTGGCGGTGCCGAGAGTTGTGTCCGTAACCGTTACTGCAGCTCCGCTGATGGAAGTGGTGAAACCGGCCGCTGAGCACCCACTGCCTGTGATCGCGCTATTAAAGTTTCCTGCCAAGGTCGTGGCCGTGGCGCTATTCACGAAGGTGCCCGTAAATGTGGGGGCCGTGCCCGAGCAAGAGGCTGAGCCGTTGGTCCCCGCAGTCTCGCTTCCCCACGTGAAGATCCCCGTGACACTCCCGCTGACACTGAAGGTGTTGATTCCAGCGCCGGGGTAGGCGTCGGTAACCGTCACCGTGTTCGTGCTGGTACCCGTAGAGAAGCCCACTGACCCCGCGCAAGTCATTGCACTGTTCA
>JASHQD010000633.1 GCA_030037755.1 Terriglobia bacterium | reverse complement strand
TTCGCGCTGAAAGCCGTAACCACAAGTGGCGCATAGGTGTGGCAAGGAAGCTCGGAGTCTCACTACTCCGAGGCTTCGCGGCTTTCTTAAGAGTTGCACGCACCGGGTATTCTCGGGCAAAAGCTTTAAGGTTGACTGCGCGGACAAGGTGGAACGGAATGCTGAGAGTAACAGTAGTTGAGTCGTCAAGCGAAACGGTGAGGCTTCGGGTGGAAGGTCGAGTTGCGTCCAGCTGGGTCGAGGAGCTCCGGAAATCCTGCGAGGTGCAAGCACTGAGCGACGGCATCCGGTTGACCCTCGACCTGGCGGACGTCTCATTCGTTGACACTGCCGGCATTGAGCTGCTCAAGGAGCTCAGCCTTCGCTGTGTTACCCTCATTAACCCCTCGCCATATGTTGCGGAGCAGCTCAACCGCGTGACGCCCTGCGACGACGCTTGGCGGCTTGGTTCATCGCAGCCGCCCAATTCATAGAAATGAGTGGAAAAACATGCCCACGTCCCAGAACAGCGAGACGGCGCTAGTGACGCAAGCTCAGATGGGAGACGAGGACGCTTTCACGACGCTGTACAACCAGCACAGCCAGAAAGTGTACCGGTTCGCTCTCAGACTCACTGGAGATCGCCAGGAGGCTGAAGACGTGCTTCAGGATGCTTTCCTCAAGGCTTTTGTGCACCTAGGCGAATTCCGGAATGAGGCGCGCTTCTCCACATGGCTGATCCGTATAGCCTGCAATGAGGCATTTAGCAGACAGCGTCGCTTGCCTGCATCGCAAAAGCAGGTTTCCCTGGATTCCACAGCAGAGTTTGGCGGAGAGCGGCAATTGCGGCGCGACATTCAAGCCCATCAAGGCAACGCCGAGGAAGCTTGTCGCCGGCTGGAGTTGCAGACGATTCTCTCGAGGATGATGCAGAAACTAAGCCCCTCGATGCGAATAGTGCTTTCTCTCCGCTACGAACAGGACCTGTCGACCAAGGCAACAGCGAAGCTGCTCGGCATATCGATACCCGCCGTAAAAACTCGGCTGTTACGGGCCCGCTTGGCGGCACGCAAAGCGTTACATCAGTACTCCGGTGTTGGCCCGGAGTGAGGGGCAAGTCCAGGCCTGTTGAGTCTCTCGATTACGCCCTCTTTCGCACGGCGATCGATTGGAGGTGTTGACTATGAGTGGGGAGCTTATTGCGACTGGTGTTGTACGCTTCGGGGATTTCGAATTGGACTCTCGTAAACGGGAACTGCGCAAAAGTGGACAATGTTTGAGGCTGCAAGCAAAGCAGTTTCAGATTCTGGAATTGCTCGTAGAAAACTCTCACCGCTTGGTCTCACGAAGAGAACTGAGAGAGAGGCTCTGGCCCGATACCTTCGTGCAGTTTGATCGCGGCATTTACACAGCAGTGAACCGGCTTCGCAAGGCGCTCGGGGATACGTGTGACACGTCGCGGTACATCCAGACGCGTTCCCGTCTGGGATATCGCTTCGTGGCGCCAGTATGCCCGCCGGACGAATGGGCGCAGTCTGTTACGTGGCCAATGCCCTCGAATTCAAGCCATCAATACGATCCGGGCGAGATCACTTCGAGCTATGAGCGATCGTCTGCGGTACTGCCGTCAATCAGGAGTGCCAACTCAGGCTCAAACGGAGCCGTCCTCCGGATCCAGCTACCGCGGGGAAACGGGGAACTGGCAGAGCTCAGCCTCAAACTCACGACGACGAAGGAAGGCGCCGTGAGTATGCGGATCGAGCCGGTGGCGAGCGATTCGAGCAGGTACCACGACCCTCAGGCGGATCGGCAGCAAGTGCAGAATACGCGATCGGGCGTGCTTGAACCGCCGGCCAGGTGAGAAGATATGATGGCTGCAGCCGTGACAGCGCAGACGGACGCGGAACAATCCGCTCCCAGGACCTTTGAAAAGCTGCTTCTGCCGCACCTCAGTGCAGCCTACAATCTGGCACGCTGGCTGACGGGCAACAATCAGAATGCAGAAGACCTGGTCCAGGAAGCGTACTTGCGGGCCTGGAAGGCCTTTGACCGTTTCGGGGGCAGCGATGGGCGCTCGTGGTTGCTCTCCATAGTACGGAACACGTGTTATACATGGTTACATCGGAACGGGTCGAGTAAGCTCGACACCGCCTTCGACGAGGAAATTCACACTGACGAGAGCGAGGCTCTCAACCCCGAAACAGCGTTACTGCAAAGCCAGGACAGACAGCTTCTCAGAGAAGCTATGGAAGAACTTCCCTTGGAGTTCCGCGAGGTGCTGATCATGCGCGAATTGGAGGAACTCTCCTACAGGGAAATTGCCGACCTGACTGCCCTTCCGATGGGAACCGTCATGTCGCGCCTCGCCCGTGCCCGAAAATGGCTTCTGATGCGCCTTGCCGGCGTTAGAGAAGCAACTCGGCTGCGAAGGTGATAGGCTGACTTCGCAAACAGACCTTCGTCGAACCGGACCGCATCGCCGTGGCGAGCAACTCCTTCGGCGGCATTGAGAGCGTTCCAGGCGCCGAGCGGGCCAATTATTGCGCGGCCCGATCTGGCCTGACCTTTGTAAACCTGGCTCCCTACAAGGTCACATATCCGCGGTGCAGTGTCTATTCTCGGGCCAAATGCGAAACCAATCGCCCTCCGTCGGCGAAGGGCACTCACTGTCAGGAATATTCACCCCATCCGAACAGTCTTATTAGACGCACGGCGGATTGAGCGAGGCTCGTCATCGCGAATCGGCCCTGCCACGCGACAGCGCTGAAGCGTGAAACAAATCAAACAGGAGAAGTACATGTTGAGAACGACCCGAATTCTGAAGTTGCCAAATCAAATTGCTCTGGTGGCTCTCGCGCTGTGTTCTACGGCAGCGCTGGGCAAATCGCAGGATGCCTATCAGGGCACATTCACCCTGCCCTTCGAAGCTCATTGGGCGGGCGCAACTCTGCCAGCCGGAGAGTACACGATCTTGATGGCACAGGACATTACTCCATATCAGCTGTTCGTCCGTGGCCAAGGCACGAGGGCAATCATTATGGCTACCGCACACGACACGGAGGCCGTTTCTGGGCAGAGCCATTTGACCGTTGTAAGCAGTGGCGGACGTGAAGTCATCACCTCGCTCGAAGCGGGACAAATCGGTATGAGCTTCGACTATGCAATATCTAAAGCGAAGTCCGCGGGTGAGAGCGACGAGAGTAAGACTGAGATCGGCCTGAAGTCCACGGCAAGGGTCAACGTGCCGGTGCGGGAGGTTGCTGATCCCGTGGCGGGGCGCTAGCCCTTGACATCAGGAAGCTCAAGCCATGGCCAGCTCCAGCTCGCGCCTGAGAGGGGCTGGCTGTAGCCTCCGTTTGGGAGATGACCAGCAAGAAGACGGCTTCTTCCGCTTGTCGGGAATATTGTTGCCCCTCGGCGAGTCCTGTTGATGTTAATGCGGCGCAAATCGCAACGGTAAACCACGCCTACGCTAACGGAGATCAATATGGTGGACAGCGGTACAGACTCAATCGGCAGCGCGGCTCGTGAGCGCGCTCTCGTTTCACGCGCTCAGGGCGGCGACGAGGCTGCTTTCGGGGAGCTCTTCAACACTCACAAGCGGCGCATCTATTCTCTCTGCCTGCGTATGGCCGGCAGCACTGCCGACGCCGAAGACCTTACGCAAGAGACCTTCCTGCGGGTTTTTAGAAAGATCGGCAGCTTTCGCGGCCAGTCCACGTTCTACACGTGGCTCTATCGGCTGGCGGTCAACGAAGTGCTTATGCACCTGCGCCTGCACAAGAAGCACCTGCAGCTTATATCCCTCGACGAAGTCGACACTTCGCCCGAGGAACCGCCTATGAGACGCGAATACTCGCAAGATGACCTGCACCTGACAGGAGCCTTAGATCGCGTAGCTTTGAGCCAGGCGGTGGGGAAACTTCCACGCGGCTGTCGTACGGTCTTTCTCTTGCATGACGTTCAAGGATATGAGCACCACGAAGTGGCGCGAATAATGCAGTTGTCTGTGGGGAATTCCAAATCACAGCTTCATAAAGCACGGCGGAGCCTCCGCGCCCGGCTGCGACGCAATGACAGAAAGCCACGTCGGACAGTGCTGAGGAGAGCGGACGAGCGGCTCGCCTTCCAGGTGGCGGGATGAATAGGTGAATGAACCGATCTCCCAATTTGGGACGCTTCTAGCCGCGCGCTTTTGCGGATCCTCAGCGGGCCTTGTGTCCGCTCCAGCTTTGCGCCAGCCCCTGATAACTACGCATTGGATAAGAGGAATTCTACAACGGCTTGGCCGCGCCTCAAGAGGCCGCACGTAAGCAGTTATCAGTTGTCGTGGGTGAATACATATGCGCCGGAAGACCTCGGTGGAGTTACTCGACAGCGGTCTGCTGGCCCAGGATGAAATCCGCTCCAACTTGGACGACTTGTGGCGTGTCAATCGATATTTTGGGGGCATATCCGGCTGCCTGCGCCTGTTTGCCCGCGTCTTCGGGCGGACGGGCAGACGCCCGGTGCGGGTGCTTGAGGTGGGCGCCGGCGATGGCCGCGTTGCCGGAAGAGTACGCCAGAAATTGCGCCACCAGGGCGTGCAAGCGGAGTTTTTCGCTCTCGACCGCCGCTTAAACCATCTTCGGGTAGGCCATGAGGGGATCGAAGGTCTCCATCGTATAGTGGCGAATGCCTTTACCCTGCCATTCAAGGAGCGTAGCTTCGACCTGGTAACTTGTAATTTGCTGCTTCACCACTTTTCAGGCCACGAAGCAGTGACCTTTCTCGGAGCCCTGGCCTCGGTAGCACGCGAGGCTGTGCTGGTCAATGACATCGAGCGGCACTGGCTTCCCTATCTCCTTTTTCGGGGAGCGTTCTGGCTGTGGCGCTCCCGTGTTTCGCGGCTCGACGGATTAGCGAGCATTCGTCAGGCTTATACAGGTTCCGAGCTCGGAGAGCTTGCCTGCGCGGCTGGCTTCGACGATTTCGAGGTGCATCGGATTGTCCCTTTTCGCCTCGGCCTGGTCCTCTGGAGGCGCAGCCGGCAGGAGCGCCTTCGCACCGAGGACGTAGCTGAGGGAACGTTAACAGGAGAAGCTCATGAACTTGCTCCATCCCAGGTCGAGCGCGATGATAATCAACTGTGCAGCCAGGGTACAGTCCCTGGGATCCAGCCCACCCCGCGCTGAAAACCCGTTCAGAATCATTGGCGCGCCCGGAAATTCCGCTTTCACTGACGCGTAGGTAACGCCGAGGCCCGCAGCGTTCTAGGCACGGCCGCACCTTGACCACTTGTTTACAAATCCGTTGAAAGCTGTTTACAGGCTTTTGGAATAGACCCCGCCCCATAGCAGTCTTGCTCAACGGACGGCGTCGTCGTTCACGAAATGACGACGGCTCTAGGCAGACAGCAGGCAAGCAGTGAACTATTTGTCGTGACGAGCCAGTGGGAGTACAACATCTCCATCGCTGGCTATCAATATCGACAGACGTCGAAGGATGACCGCCGACAGCATCCAATGTGGCGCGGATCGCATTCAAGATGGCCTGCTGTGGCTTAAATCAAATAGAAAAGGACAAGTGAAACGCTATGCAGCAGCTAAGACTTACTACCGTTGTCGCAATATTGGCGGCGGGATTAACATTGGGCCTCTCCCAAGCGCGGGCGGCCTCCGGTCCGGGCAGCCTCGATCCCACTTTTGGTACCGGTGGCGTGGCTACCTTAACTATCCCCAACACGGGCACGGCGCCGACCGCGGCTATCGAACAATCGAACGGCGATATCGTCGTGGCCGGAATCAACGTCTCGGAAAGCACGTTTACCTCGACCGTCATCATCGCACGCTTCACCTCCGCGGGAGTGCTCGATAATACCTTCGGCACAAAGGGTTTCACCACCACCGGCATTCCCAATGACGACGTTTCTACAGCCGGCATCGGCGTCCTGCCGAACGGTGATTTCGTGGTAGTAGGCAGCGCCGGGCCAGCCAGCTCGGTCGGTGGGGTAACGTACTTCTTAATGGCTTTCACGTCCAAAGGCGTGCTCGATAAGACGTTTGGCACGAACGGGATCGTAAATGTGTCGATCGGCAACGGAGATGGGCAGCTTGACGGGTTCTTGGTGCAGCCCAATGGACAATTCGTCCTGGAAGGCTTCGAATCCGCTACCGTTATTCATGGACCCACAACGACGTTTGTCGCCCGCTTTAATTCGAATGGCAGTTTCGACACCACCTTTGGGACTGACGGCGTTGTGCAAGTGCAAGGCGGGCTTGGCGAAACAGGCCCGGTGACGATTGCCCTGCTCACGAGTGGTGATTATCTTATCTTCAATGGATCGGCAAATGTAGAATTCAGCTCTACCGGCTCCCTCATCTCTCCCGCTGAGACCGGCCCGGTCAGCGCCTTCAACGCAACCGACCAGCCCGTCCTTTTTCAGTCCGACGGCGACTTCATCACCGCCGGGATCGTGGCGCCGCCGCCGGCGAGCGTAACGAGGTTTGAGCGCTCGGCAGCAGTCGCTAACCCGCCGAAGACGTCGCCCCCGCCTCAACCGTCGGATGTCTTCGTCGATCGCTTCACTGGGTTCGGTGTCGCCGACCCCACCTTCACTGCCACAACCTTTAACTACGTGAATCCCTCGACCCTCGAAGCGAACGAGAGTTCGGCCACCTTTTTGGCCTTCGAACCCAACGGCCAAATCATCGCCGCCGGCGCTATCACCGGAACCGCGGCAGGCTCGCCGAACTTGATCGCCCTCGCGCGCGTCGACGCCGACGGCGGCCTCGATACCACCTTCGGCACAGGTGGCGGGGTCACCACCTCTGAGGGCGTACTCGCCGACGGCATCCTCGTCGAAAGCAACAGCGATGTCGTTCTCCTCACTGAGAGCACCCTCGCCAACAACGCCGCGAGCCTCGTGCTCGTGCGCTACCTTGGCAACTAACAAGGTACGAAACGCAGGGCAGCCATCAACTCACCACGGATGGCTGCCCTCCAGTTTCACCATGCGGCACTTACAGCGGTTTCCATCGATGAATAAAGGAGGAGATGACCAGGCTGCTTGCAGTTTTGATCGCCTTCTCGTTATTCTTGCGTTAATGAAACACGCGGCCCAATTTTCTTTTCCTCGCTGGTGGCGCCGGTGGTGGCGTCCCGCCGCTGATCTCCGGTAGCTTGTGGCGCCGGATCCTTACTAGATTCTCCAAAGCAAATCCAAGCCGCTGACGGCATCGTTCAGCAGAAAACCACGGAGACGAATTAGTCATTGCACATTTCGCGGCTTCAGATAGGAGGAAGCTCCGGGGCTGGATTCAACAACGCATCGAACCTTTTGCGAGACTTGCTGGCGCGAATTATGCGGGGTGAAAACCTGGGGCGCGCGGAGGCGACGGCCTTGCAAGGGGCCATGCCCGACGCGGACTCCAGCGACCTGGAAATTGCGGCCGTGCTCACTGCCCTGGCGCAGGAGCGCGAAACCGCTGACGAACTGGCCGGCCTGGCAGAAGGTATTCCGAAACTGAAGCGCCCGCCGGAACTCGGATGGGCTAGGAGACCTGGATTCCGATCTAAAGTTGCAACAAGGCGGTCAGATCCCGTGTCACAGGACGAATCCCCCGTGCATTAGACAACCTAAAGAGAATTACATAATATAGTGACATTTAAAACAGCTCGGCCTGCTTCCAGAATGCCGTGACCAGCGTGGGCCTCGTTCCGTTCCAAGGCCCGACCTGCGGGCCGCTGCGGCGTCCAACCCAGGTCGTGCAGCAGACGCCAGGTGTGCACCGTGGAATACT
>JASHQD010000049.1 GCA_030037755.1 Terriglobia bacterium | reverse complement strand
GTCGTTCCCATCGGAAACTACGTCATCACTGCTGAGGTTCCGGGTTTCCGGAAATTGCAGCGCTCCGGAATTACGGTCGGTGTCGGCCAGGTCCTCCGTGTCGATCTCACCATGCTGGTGGGCCAGACGACCCAGGAGGTCACGGTGCGCGGCGGCGCCACCAAGGTCGAGACCGAAACCGCGGCCATTTCGGGCGTGGTGACGGCGACCCAGATCGCCAACCTGAACTTGAACGGCCGCAACTTCGTAAGCCTGGCATTGCTGGTCCCGGGCGCCGTGGCCGACGACGGCCTGGATACGTCGCACGTGGGCGTCCTCGGTAACAACAACATTTCGTTCAACGGCGGCCGCATGCAGTACAACAACTGGGAGATCGACGGCGGCAACAACACTGACGAAGGCTCGGCCTCCACGTTCAACACCTATCCCAATCTTGACACTATCGCCGAATTCCGCATCTCCACCTCCAATTACGAAGCGGACATGGGCAAGCACGCCGGAGCGACCATCGAGGTGGCGACCAAGTCCGGCACCAAAGATTTCCACGGCGACGCCTTCGAGTACGTGCGCAACGACGATTTCGACGCCAACCCCTGGAGCCTGAACCGGGCGTCGATCGGGAGCGTGGCTCCCAAGAGTCCCCTGAAGTGGAACGATTGGGGCTATACCCTGGGAGGTCCCGTCTATATTCCCGGTCATTACAACACGGACAAGTCGAAGACGTTCTTCTTCTGGTCGGAAGACTGGCGCCGATACCGCGAAGGCCAGGTGGTGAGTTCAGGTGTGCCCTCGCTCCTGGAGAGAGCCGGCAATTTCAGTGAATGTGACCCCTCCTCTTCCAATTTCAACGAGGTGGTTGCCTCCGGCTGCTCGCTTCCTGTAAACCCGGTAACCGGTAACGGCTACAGCGGTGACACGGTGCCCATCGATCCGAATGCTCAGGCCATGTTGAACGCGCTCGTTCCCATGCCGAACAGCGGTCCCATCGGCTATACAGTGGCCTCCAACACGGCCACCAACTGGAGGCAGGAGCAGATTCGCGTGGACCAGAACATCAGCGACAAGACGCTGGTCTTTGTGCGTTGGACCCAGGATGCCTGGAACACCATCGCGGTTCCGGCCCTGTGGACGGGATCGACTTCCGACACCATCAAGACGCCGTTCCTGGGACCCGGCAAAAGCGCGGTCGTGCATATCAACCACACTTTCCAGCCGAACCTGATGAACGAGTTCGTCGCCAGCTATTCCGTCGACCACATTTCGCTCTACGACCAGGCGGGATCGTCCTCGCCCGCGGGCTCCATCGATAAGCCCTCGGGCTGGACGGTGGCGCACCTGTTCTCGGCGAACGATGCAAACCCGCTGTTGCCGTCGCTCTACATCGGCGGCGGCCTGGCATGGGGCTTCGGAGCCGATGCCGGAAACGTTCCCTGGTTCAACTCCAATCCAATCGTGGATTTCAAGGACAACGTCGCCTGGATGCGGGGCAAGCACGGGGTGAAATTCGGCTTCTTCCTCCAGGACTACCACAAGAACGAGCAGTTCGGTGGCGAGACCCAGGGCACGCTCTCTTTCTACAACTATTCGACGATCTCGACGGGCAACGCCCTGGCCGACATGTATCTGGGCCGCATCGGCTCATACTCGGAGGGCACCATCAACGTCAACGGCACGGCGATCGGTGGTTATCCCAAGGGTCATTGGAACGGGCACGAGTTCGAGCCCTATATTCAGGACGATTGGAAGGTGACCAGCAGGCTGACCCTCAACCTGGGGTTCCGCTATTACTACTTCCAGCCTTTCCACGACGTGTCCGCGACCAATATCGACGCCGCCTTCATTCCCGGCGATTACAATCCTGCACAGGCGGCACAACTGGTGAACGATCCGGTGCTGGGCCCGGTGCTGGAGCCGGGCACCGGGTATAACTACACCGAATACGGCAACGGGCTTTATGCCTGCGGCACGCACGGTGTTCCGAAGGGCTGCTTCTTCGGCAGCGAGAAGAATTTTGCGCCCCGGTTCGGTTTTGCATACGACGTGTTCGGCGACGGCAAGACGGCCGTCCGCGGCGGCTATGGCATTTACTACGAGATGGGCAACGGCAACGAGACCAACGCCGAAGGCGGCGAGGGCAACCCGCCCGTCTCCGTGACGCCGACGGCTTATAACCTCGTAGGCTACAGCGCCATCCAGCCGATCAACTCGCCTTCCCAGGAACCCATCAGCCCGGGCTACTTCACCATGATTCCCCTGCACCAGAAGTGGCCCAGCGTGCAGCAGTTCAGCTTCGGAGTGCAGCACGAATTTCGCGGCAGCAACATCGTGAGCCTGGGCTACGTCGGCAGCGCCGGCCGCCACTTGGCGACGGCTGACAATCCCAATCAGGTTCCGCTGGGAGGCGGCACGGCCACCATTCCGTCGCTCGCCGGCACCGTGGGCTGCAACGACCAGGGCGTCTGCAACATTGAGGACTCCCTGATCGGTCCCGGCGGGAACCCGGCGGTGTTCTTCGCCCCCTATCGGGAATTCACCGGCATCACCGGAAAGCAAAACACCGCCGTCTCGAACTACAACTCTCTGCAAGCCTCGTGGCGGCACGACGTCGGGCACGGCATCACCTTCGAGGCCGCTTACACCTGGGCGCACGCCATTGACGATTCCACCTCCACCTATTTCGCGACCTACGTCGACGACTATACGGACCTGTCGCGCTGGAAAGCCACTTCGGACCTGAACCGCGCGCAGGTGCTGGAAATGAGCTACGTTTACCAGTTGCCGTTCTTCAAGAATTCTCCGCACGCCGTGACGCGGCAGGCCCTGGCGGGGTGGACGCTGAGCGGCATCACCAACTTCTACACCGGCGAGCCCACGTCGTTTGGCTGTGGCCTCACCGACCCGACGACGGGCCTCGGATATGCCACGGGCATCGGGGCCGGCGTGGTGTGCAATTCGCTCGGCAAGGTGCAGATCGACAAGGGGGTCTACGACGATCCCACTTACGGTCCGACGCCGACCTGGATCAATCCCGCGGTGGTGGGCCAGATAACCCTTCCCCAATTGCTCTCCAACGGCGAACCCGGCATGTTCGGCTACATGGGGCGCAACCCGCTGACGCAGCCCGGCGTGAACAACTGGGATCTGGCCGCGATCAAGAATTTTTCTACGCCCTGGTTCAAGGGCGAGCACTCCACGCTTCAGTTTCGATGGGAGACATTCAACACCTTCAACCACACCCAGTTCATCGGCGTCAACATCGGATGCAGCGGGCTGACCGCGCCCGGCGCGCCCTGCACGGGTCCGAACAACATCGGCAACGGTGAGGTCTCTGGCTCCCGGTCGCCGCGCATCATGCAACTGGGCATGAAGTTGATCTTTTGACCGCTGGCGGACGGGTGGCACAGCACTCCTGGCTGTGCTGCGTACTGCTTTTGCGCCGCGGTGGCGCAGACCTCAGGATAGCGATTGAGGAGTTGCCGGATCGCCAGTGAATCTGTCTAAGATATGTACCTTGTCCGCCGGTGCGGCGAGCGGCAGCCGCTACGCCGCGATGAACACCGGGAGAGATTATCATGCCGAAGAAAATCAGCGCAGTCCCCGGCGAGGTTTTTCAGCTTAAGGTCACTCTGCTGGATACCATGCCGCCGATCTGGCGGCGAGTGCTGGTGCCAGTCGATCTGACCCTGGCGCAGTTACATGACATTTTGCAGGCCACCATGGGCTGGCAGAACTGCCACCTGCACGAATTCACTGCCGGCGAACGGCACATTGGCGAGCCCGACCCGGACGATCTCAGCGGAATGACGGAGGTCGAAGACGAGCGCAAGGTGCGTCTCTCCAGCCTGCTCGGCAAGGCCGGCGCCAGGCTCGACTACAGGTATGACATGGGCGATGGTTGGGAGCACGAGATTGTCCTGGAGAAGCGACTGCCTGCCGATCCAGGCGCGTCGTATCCGGTCTGCACGGGCGGCGAGCTCGCCTGCCCGCCCGAGGATTGCGGGGGCATTGGAGGATTCTACAATCTGCTGGATGCGATCCGGAATCCCGCGCACGAGGAGCGCGAGGAACTCCTGGAGTGGGTTGGCAAGGACTACGATCCCGACGCTTTCTCCATCGAGCATGTCAATCGGATGCTGAAGCCTTCGCGTCGCCGCGGCAAAACCTCGCGCGTGCGGGCACCGGCACGGTAAACACGCCGTGGATCTGCACCCGCCGGCGGACGGCCCGGTGATCGATTACTTCACCTTCGGCAAATCCGCAGCACGATGCAACGAGCCGCGGGGCCCGACAACGGCGGCCGTGGTTATTCGCAACGCAAGGCCGCGATGGGATCAACGGTGGTGGCGCGCCGCGCGGGAATCAGAGTTGCCAAAAGAGCGATGCCGGTTACGGCCGCCGAGACGGCAACGAAGGTGAGCGGGTCAGTGGCGCGGACTCCATACAGCATGCTTGACATGAAGCGAGTGAGAGCCACCGCGCCCAGGATTCCGCCCGCTACCCCGACGAGCGCGAGACGCAGGCCCTCGCCGATCACCAGTTTCATGATGTCTTCTCGCGCCGCGCCGAGCGCCATCCTTACTCCGAGTTCATGCAGGCGCTGCGCGACCGAATAAGAGATCACGCCGTAGATCCCGACGGCCGCCAGCAATAATGAGAGCGCGGCGAACAGCACCGCAATCGCCAGGGTGAGGCGCTGCGGCGAGAGGGACTCCGCCAGGACGCCCTCCAGCGTGGCCACCTCGCCGAGCGGTTGGTTCGAGTCGATCGATCCCACAGTCTGCCGAATCGTGGTGGCGAGAGCACCTGGATCCGAGGACGAGCGAATCACCAAAGTCATCGAGCCCGTTGTCTCCGGGAAGTACATGGCGGTGGCGGGCGCCTGGGCCGCTCCGAGTTCCTTCACATCTCCAACCACGCCCACGATGGAATTCCAATCGCACTTGGGCCAAACACGAAGGCAATTAACCCCGAAACGCTTGCCCAGCGAATCCTCACCGGGCCAGTAGAGCCTGGCCATGGTTTCACTGATGATGGCGACGTTCTTTTCATTGTCGGACGGGACGAACAAGCGTCCCTTCAGCAGAGGGATTCCCATGGCGCGGAAGTAGCCTACGCTCACGGAGCGATGTGCCGCCCATAGCAGGTCACCGCCGGGGACGGGCGGGTGGCCTTCGAGAGTGATGTCCTGGCTCCAGCCTTCACCGGAGAGTGGACTGATATTGATGACTCCGGCCGCGCGCACCTGGGGCAGGGCGGTGACCCGGTCCAGCAGGGCGCTGTAGAAAGCCGCATCGCCCCACTTGATGCGGGGAATTTCGATGGTGAGGACGCTCTCCGGATGGAATCCCATGTTGGCCGAAGAGAGCCGCACGAAGCTCCGGATGAGCAGGCCGGCGCCGGTCAGCAGCATGGCGGCAAGAGCGATCTCTCCCGCAATGAGGGCGCCGTGCAACGACCTCCTGCTGATGCGGGCCAGCGGAGTGCGCAGGCCTTCCTTGAGGCCTTCGTTCAGTTCCACACGGGTGGCGCTCCAGGCCGGGGCCATTCCGAAGAGGAACACGGTCAGGAACGAGATCAGAATCACAAAAACCAGCGCCAGAGCGTCGATCTCCCCACGCGCGAGCGGCTGCCACCGGGAAGGCAGGGCGGCGTAAAACACGCGCACGCTGTTGTAGGCGATCAGCAGCCCCACGGCTCCTCCAGCGAGGCCG
>JASHQD010000632.1 GCA_030037755.1 Terriglobia bacterium | reverse complement strand
CCGCTGGGCGTGATCTTGAAGACCGTCCCGCAGCCGACCGGGGAGCCTTCAAGGTAACAGGAGTCTAAGGCCCCGCCGCCAGTTGTTGTCCCGTAGAGGCTGCCGTCCGCTCCCTCAACGAGCCCGGCGGTAGGGTATGCGCCGTCAGCACAATCGCTCTTTGAGCAAAACGTGTAAAGCGTTGTCAGAGTGCCACCCGGTGTGATCTTAAAGACCGTACCATAGCCACTGGTGCCGTTCGCATCGGGACCGGCAGCGCTCGTCCCGTATAAGTTTCCGTCGAGAGCTTGCATCAAGGGCCCGTTGGGGAGGTAGCCTTCCGTGAGTCCGAAGTTGTGCAGTACATCGAGGTTTCCACTCGGCGTTATTCTAAAGATCGTGCCCCAGTTATTGCTTCCGCCGTAGGCCGTCGTCCCGTACAGGCTGCCATCGGTTGCCTGAACGAGCGCTAAGCCTGGATAACTGCCGTCGGCACCATCAAAACTCTGCAGCGTGCTGAAGGTCTGCGCGTGCAAGGTAAGAGCCAACCCGACCCACGACAGAAACACAAACCCCGCTCGCTTTGTCCAGTTAAGTGTTTCCATGACCTCTCCTTCGCCACCCAGGGCGGCTGGCTCAAATCACCGGTTTCCAAGTGTTGGCGGCCGTACAGGCGTACAGGGTATTTGGACTGCCGGACGTGTTCGAATAAAGGCTGCCCGTGGTGCATGACCCTGACGGCGGACCGCTCGATCCGGCGCTCCAACTCACCACGATCGTGCCACTCACAATGGCAACGCCGGCCAGGATGGCGCAGACCTTTTGGCGCGACCGCGATTCGTCGGGTTCTCGACACAAGGTCTGCGCCATCCGAACCAGCCCGCCTATTCCGGCAATTCGTCACCCTTGCGCGGTGGTTCGCCGCCCCGGCGCTTCAATATCCTGTCGAAGGCCTTGAAATCCGCGCGCGCACGCCGATCCTGGAAGAAACGAGCGGTTTCCAGCGCCGATACTTTCTCTGCCACCGCTATGGCAACGAACTGATTCATGCTCGTTCCTTCCTGGCGGCTTAACCGTTCGACCGCCGCTTTGAGTGAACGTGGCAGGCGGAGCGGGTAGGTAGTTGTTTCACTCATCTACTTGATCCTCCCGATCAGTTCTCGCGGAAGCAAGACTTCAATTCCAAAACGCGATGCCACCGGCCCGAAGTCTCGCCGGTTAAACGTGACCAAAGCATGGGCGCGGCCATTTACCGCCGCCGCGAGCGCCATCTCGTCCGCCGGATCACGAAGTTGGGGCCGCCACAAGAAACGAGCCTCAACAGGCTCGGCTAAGGAGATCACTGCAGTGATAAAAACCTCGAGTTCCCCTTCCGAAAGCCCGCACGCGAGCTGGTGCTCAGGGCGCCCGCAGACCGCTTCGTATTCCATTGCCAGAGCCACCGTCGCAAGCAGGGTAACGCGATTGTGCCGCGCCGCCCGCAATATGGCGGCTGACGCTCCTTGGGGACTGCGAAGGGCCGCCACCACGACTGCGGTGTCAAGAACGATTCTCACAGAAAAAACGATATCACATCACGGATGATATCACTAAGCCCGGAGGCTGGCGAGGCAATTCACCAGGTTCCGGGCTCTCGACACAATTTCAAGGCGCCGACTCAACCATGCGTCAGCTATTGGATCGCCCGGGACGGCACGTACCACCCACTGTCAACCACGTGTGTATAGTGCCCGTCAGGCAAAAAAGCACACCTGACCGCCGCAACTTTCATCAGATACTGGGGTTTATAATATTCGGGTGCCAGGTTAGTTCGGTGCCGGGTCTTCTTAGGGAGGGTATTGAATGTCGACGATTATTACTGCACGTGATCGGCACAAATCCTTTACATTCATAGCGTCCTCGTTCTCCGCCCTGCGTCTGGCGACGATTTGCCTGCTGGCAGGAGCCCTGATCGCCTGTGGTGGCGGCTCATCGTCGCCCAACGTGGTAACGACTTCCGGCGGGGGAACGGGGACGGGCGGCACCCCGCCGCCGTCGTCGGGGAACTACTATGTGGCTACGAACGGCAATGATAGCTGGAGTGGGACGCTGTCTTCACCTAACTCCGCTGGAACCGATGGGCCATTCGCGACGATTGCCAAGGCGCAGCAGGTGGTGGAATCGAGTAAGAGCACGATCAGCGGCAACGTCACCATCCAGATTCGAGGAGGCACGTATTTCCTCTCGGCGCCCTTGAGCTTTTCCTCTGCGGATTCCGGCACGTCGTCGCAGCAGATCACCTGGGAAGGATACCCGGGCGACACGACCCCGGTGATCAGTGCCGGCCAGCAGGTCACCGGATGGAAGAACGTGTCGGGTAGCACCTGGAGCGTTCAGCTTCCATCGTCTTTTAGTGACTTTGAGGCGCTCTACTATAACGGCCAGCGGCGCTTCCGGCCTCGCACGAGTTCCGGGTATCTGCGTTTGAATCCGGTGATTCTATCTTCGCCGCAAACGAATTGCACCGAATCTTATGCCGGAGGCTATCGCTGCTCGGATCGCTTCAGCTTCAGTCCGGGCGACCTTGCATCCAGCTACCACGACATCAACGACGTTGAGATAATCTCGTTCGAGCTTTGGACGGTCTCAAGAATGAGGTTGCAGTCCGTCGACACAACCAACAATATCGCCTACCTGACCGGCAGCGTTTCAAACGGCCAGTACTTCGGGTTTATCGAGGACCACCGCTATCAGGTGGATAACGTTCAGGAAAGCCTGAACGAACCCGGAGAATGGTATCTGGATAAAGGCACGTCGCCGTGGACGCTCACCTATATTGCCCAATCCGGTGAAACCCCGAGCAGCGACACCATCATCGTGCCCCAGCAATCCCAGATTCTGGTGGCTAATGGGTTGCAGTACGTGACCTTCAGTGGTCTGGAGTTCTCACACGACGATTATGTTATTCCCGCGACGGGTCATCCGGGCAACAGCGGCGAGGTCTCGACTCCTGCGGCCATCAGCATCAACAACTCGAGCAATGTGACTTTCACCGGCGTGACGGCGTCGCACACGCAAGGCTGGGGCCTGGAATTCATCGGCACGGCGGCTGCCGGCGCCGGCAACACGGTCACGAACTCCATTTTTTATGACCTGGGTACGGGCGGTATCCGCCTGGGACAGGTTCCCGCCTCAAGCGATAGCGATTCGACGGTTGCTCAGAACAACACGGTGAGCCAAAGCCTGATCTTCAGCGGGGGCAGGTTCCTGCCGGGCGGCGAGGGCACCGGGGTTTGGATCGGAAGCTCTCACAGCAACACGGTGAGCCATGTCGACATCCACGATTTCTATAACGGGCCAATCGAGCTCGGGCAGACCCCAAATGGCGGTGAGACGTTCACTCATGACAACGTGATTGACTCGAACGAGCTGTACGATCTCGGGCAGGGCGTCACCGACGACATGGGATGTGTCCACGCCGCATCTTCCAACAACAGCGGCAATCAGATCACGAACAATGTCTGCCACGACGTGACGCACGATCCCAGTCCCGGCGGCTACGGTGGCAACGGGATCTATCTCGACGCGAACACGCAAAACGTCACGGTGAAGAATAATCTCGTTTACCGAGTCTCAGACACAGCGCTGTTCTTGAACGGCAGCACAAGCGGGAACGTGGTCGAGAATAATATTTTTGCTTACAGCGGCGAGGGAATGATCCGGCGCGGGATTATCGACCCTGCGGGCAGCTTCGAGGTTGAGCACAACATTTTCTACTACGATCACGGCGCGCTGCAGCGGCTGCCATCGATCTGGGTCTGTCCTTCGATTTGCACCAGCCAGTTTACGATGGACTACAACGTCTATTGGAACGCGACCGGGAGCTCCGTCAGCTTTGTCACGACCGTAAGTGGCAACCCCGATTCAATAGCCGAACAGTTTGACCTGGCGTCGTGGCAAGCGCTCACCGGAGAAGACGTGCACTCGACGGTAGCCAACCCCGAATTTACGGCGCCCGGCTCTCCCAGTGACGACTACAGCCTGATGTCAGGCTCTCCGGCCACGAGTTCGGAAGGGTTCACGCCCCTTTCGACCGCGCAGGCGGGACCAACCGGGAACCTGGTGACGCCGGCCACACCGGTTCCGGACGCATTTCCGCTTCAGCCGCTCGCGCTGACCGATTTTTAAACCCGGGCGCGGGCTGCGGACGTGACAAGCTTCCTCCTTGGAAGAGGCCGGTCGCTAGGCCTGATGGGAAGCGGACTCGCCCGGTGGGCGCCGGGCGAGTCTGCAGTCTGTCAGAAGTCGACAGTCCAGAGTTTACAGTTGGAGGACTACGCTCTCCGGATTAGCCCCCTCGAGCGCACGATTCTGCGCTTCCGGGCGGGAGATTTCGAGCCTTTTCGCGTCGGCTATTTCAGTCAGTCCGCAGCGGTTTGACTGTCGACTGTTGAGTGTCAACTGTCAACTTAGGTCAATAGAGATTGCCTTCCCGCTTGCGACCCGTGTAATCCACGTAGACCACCTTCAGCTCGCTGTAGAAATCGATGGCGGCGGAACCACACTCACGCTGGCCGAATCCCGTTCCTTTGACGCCGCCAAAAGGCACGTGAGCCTCGCCGCCTACCGTCGGTGAGTTGATGTGGACCATGCCGCATTCGAGCCGTTCAGCTGCCTGGAATATGCGATTCGCATCGGCGGTGAAGATCGAAGCCGTCAAGCCGTAGCGGACCGAGTTGGCTGCCGCCATCGCCTCCTCGAAGTCGCGAACGCGAATGACCGCCAGCACCGGACCGAAAATCTCCTCCTGAGCGATCCGCGAGTTGGCGGGCACGCGATCGAAGATCGTCGGCCGCACGAAAAACCCTTTCGCTCCGTTCACTGCCGGGGCCGGCTCTCCGCCACAGACTAGGGTCGCTTCGCGTTTGCCGATCTCGAGATACCCGAGGACTTTTTCGAACTGCTCGCGTCCGACGAGCGGCACCACCTGAGTTCCGGGATCGAGCGGGCTGCCCATCCGAAACTGGGACACACGGGCCGCGACCAATTCCACAAAGCGGTCGGCGACCGCTTCCATCACGATGACCCGGCTGGTAGCGGTGCAGCGCTCGCCGGCCGATCCGAACGCTCCGGTCACGGTGTTTTCTGCAGCCAGTTCGAGATCGGCATCGTCCAGAACCACCACCGGATTCTTGCCGCCCATTTCCAGCTGAACTTTCTTCAGTTGCCTCGCCGCCTTGGCATTGATCGCGGCGCCGACCGCGTTCGATCCGGTAAAACTCAGCGCCACCACCGCGGGATGCTCCACGAGTTCGTCCCCGGCCTCCTCGCCGAGACCGTTCACCATGTTGAGAACTCCCGCCGGCAGGCCCGACTCAACCAGGATCTCAGTGATGCGCCGCGAGCAGAACGGCGTCAATTCCGACGGCTTCCAGACCACGGTGTTGCCGCAGACCAGCGCCGGCGCCAGCTTCCAGATCGGCACCGCGACCGGGAAATTCCACGGCGTGATCAGCCCGACTACTCCCAGCGGCTGCCGGAATGTGTAGACGAAGTTCGAGGGAAGCTCCGAGGGAAGCGTTTCGCCTTTAAGCCGCCGGGCCTCACCGGCCGTATATTCCAGGATATTGATGGCCCGCCCGAGTTCGCCGCGCGCTTCCGCGAGCGTCTTGCCTTCCTCACGCGAGATCAGCCGCGCGACATCTTCTTTCTGCTCTTCCAGCCGCCGCGCCGCATTGGCGAGAATCCGTCCGCGTCGCGGCGCCGGCTCTGCTCTCCATGCCGGAAAGGCGCGCTGCGCGCTCTCGATGGCGTCCTGAACCTCGGCTCGAGTGGAAAGCGGCGCATACCCGACAAGATCGCTAAGATCGGCCGGATTCCGCCGCTCGAGCGTCCGCCCGGAGCGCGACTCCACCCAGGCGCCATTGATAAAATTGGGACAAACAGCCGCCGTGGGAAGTGCAATTTCGCTCAAAATTCCTGTCCTCCGATCACCTGGCTGATTTCTGCGTCATTGAATCGATGACCCGACCACTCAATGACTCAATTCCCTTCATCGTACGATTGCCCCCGGCGGCGGCGCGGCTTCCCGAAGGAACTTGGCGGCTTCCTCGGGAGGAGTCGGGTTGATGTAAAAGCCGGTGCCCCACTCAAATCCGGCCAGATTCGTCAGCTTCGGCATGATCTCCAGGTGCCAGTGGTAATAGTCGTTCAGCCCGTCCGGAACCGGCGAAGTATGGATGATGTAGTTGTAGGCCGGATGATCGAGCACGGCTTCGAGGCGTCCCAGCATGTCCTTGAGCAGCATCGCCAGATACTGAAACTCGCCGCGGGACGATTCCTCAAATGAAGACCGGTGCTCTTTGGGAATGATCCAGAGCTCGAAGGGAAAGCGCGGCGCGAAGGGACACAGCGAGAAGAACTTCTCATTCTCCGCCACCAGGCGCACGCCGCTCGAAAACTCCTGGCGGATGACGTCGCAGAAGAGACATCTCTCTTTTAAGGTGTAGTAATCGCGAGCCCCGTTCACTTCTTCCTGGACGCGCTTCGGCACCACGGGCAGGGCAATCAACTGCGAGTGCGTGTGCTCGAGTGACGCGCCGGCGGCCTCGCCGAAGTTCTTGAAGATCAGCATGTATTTGAACCGCGTGTCCTTCTTCAGGTCGAGGATGCGATCGCGGTAGGCCCAGAGCACCGATTCAATCTGCGCCGCCGGCAGCGCGGCCATGGTGGTGTTATGCTGCGGCGTTTCGATGATCACTTCGTGCGCGCCGATCCCATTCATCTTGTCGTAGAGCCCTTCGCCCTGGCGATTCAGCGTGCCCTCAATGCCGAGCGCCGGGAACTTGTTCGGCACCACGCGAAGAGTCCAGCCCGGCTTATTGGGCTGGCTGCCGTCAGCACGGTACGCAAGGATCTCGGGCGGCGTCTTGGACTCATTGCCGGGACAGAAAGGGCAGAATCCGGAACCCCGGATCTGTACGCGTTCGCGGATGAAGTCGGTGGGCCGCCGGGCGCGGTCGGTGGCGATAATGACCCAGCGCCCAACAATCGGGTCTTTCCTCAGCTCAGGCAATTCACTGCTCCTCGCCGGGGCAAGCGCAGGATTTGGCGGCGGCAAGCATAAAGCGGATGCCACTGCCACTCCCCATGGGAAGCTCTCCCGCGTCCCTTTCGACGTAGGGGCGGCCATTGTGGCCGCCCCGATATTGTGGTGCCCTAACTTGGGCAGCCACAAGGGCCGCCCGTACGTCGAAATCAGGACACCACCCAGTCCTCGAGCTTGCTCTTCTTCGTAAGTTTAGCACCGATGCCGGACGGCGCTTCCGGCGGTGAAGGCCGGGAGGCGCGCTATGAACGGTCACGGAAAGCATTCTTGATGACCCGCACTTCGAAGCCCGCATCGGGACTCCATGCGACACTGGCGATGTCGAACCGGTACGAGACGTCGCGGCGTCCGAGGCGGTGAAGGTAGGCTTGCGCCGATTGCAGAATCCGGCGGCGCTGCTTGGGTAGAACAGCGGTCGCGGGCGGCCCGGCGTCGATCGAGGTTCGCGTCTTCACTTCCACGAACGCCAGCACCGGACCGTCCCAGGCCACGAGGTCCAATTCCCCTTCGTGCGTTGCGGGACGCCGGTTCCGGGCCACCACCGTATAGCCGGCCTGGCGCAAATGCCAGTAGACCAGCCTTTCGCCGCGCCGGCCGGTCGCGAGGTGGGCGTCCGCGCGAGGACTCTTGGGGCGCAAAGAGCCCAGCCGCTTCGCAAAACGCGCTTCGCGACGCTCGCGCCAGACCAGCGCCCGGTAAACCGATCGAGCCCACCAGTTCACGATTCGTGGTCCTCAGCTCCGGGGCACCAACTACGGCAGCTTACGACGCTGGTGGGCTGTCCCAGCGATTTCGTTACAACGGTAACGAAGTGAACCGGACAGCCCACTAGATCGAGGGCAGGCACGGGGACCTGCCCCCGCCAATCTGCAACAATCAATCGCGCGATCCGCGTAATCCGCGTAATCCGCGTAATCTGCGGATTCAGATCGAACGTTCGATCCTCGTAAGGCATTCATCGAGAGTTCGGATGGCAAAATCCGCCTGTTCCTCGTTGACGATAAGCGGCGGCATCAGGCGCAGCGTGGTGTCTCCGGACCCGAGCACCAGCAGGCCCTTCTCAAATGCCGCCTGAACCAGGCGATTGCGCAGATCGGGACCCTTTTCCTTGGTTTTCTGATCGCGCACGATTTCGATTCCGATCATCAGCCCGCGGCCGCGAACATCGCCCACAATCTTGTGGCGCTCGCGCCAGTCGGCCAGCCGGCCCATGATGAATTCGCCCATCCTCGCCGCGTTGGCGATGTACTCGCTCTCGAGGAGGTCCATGGTGGCATTGGCCGCGGCAATGCACACCGGATTGCCGCCGAAGGTCGAAGCATGCGCCCCGGCTTTCCAGTCCATTACGCTGGCTCGCGCGATGATCGCGCCGAGCGGCATTCCCGATGCGATTCCCTTGGCGGTGCAGATGATGTCCGGCTCGATCCCCGCATGTTCCACGGCCCACCATTTGCCTGTTCGTCCCATGCCGCACTGCACTTCGTCAGCCACCAGCAGGATTCCGTACTTGTCGCAGATGTCACGGAGGCCCCGGAGGAAGTCTGCAGGCGCGGGAAGGTAGCCGCCTTCGCCTTGGATCGGCTCGATGAAAATGGCCGCGACCTCATCGGGATCGACGCGGCGGCGGAACAGCTCGTTTTCTAGGTAACTCAGGCAGTCCGCTGTTGCGAACTCCGGACGAATGGCGTACGAGCCGCGATAGGTGTCCGGAAAGGGCGTATGGAAGACGCCGGAGAGCAGCGTGCCGAAGCCCTTGCGTTGGATTGCGCGGCTGGCGGTCAACGACAGCGCGCCCATAGTGCGTCCGTGAAAAGCGCCGTGAAACGCGACCAGCTTGTCGCGCTTGGTGTGATACTTGGCAAGCTTGATGGCCGCCTCGACGGCTTCGGCGCCGGAGTTGCCGAAATAGACGCGCTTCGCTTCCTTGCCCGGCGCGATCGAGGCCAATCGCTCGGCGAGTTCCGCCAGGCTAGGGTAGTAGAAGTCGGTTCCCGACATGTGAATCAGCGTCGCGGCCTGCTCCTGGATGGCGCGCACGACTTCAGGGTGGCAATGGCCGGTCGATACCACCGCGATCCCGGCGGCAAAATCCATAAAGGTGTTGCCGTCCACGTCCTCGACGATCACTCCGCGGCCGCGCTTGGCAACCAGCGGATAATCGCGGGTATAGGATGGCGAAACGTAAGTGCGGTCGAGTTCCAGAACGCGGCGCGCTTCGGGGCCTGGCAGCGACGTGTTGATCTGCGGCAGCGCGGCGTTCGATGTCTTAACCTGCGGGGTCTTAACCTGCGGCTGTGGGGTGCTCATGATAGTCTCCTTTGAACGTGCTGATACTGCGCTGGCTCGTGCGGCCGCGGGACTTTTACCGCGAGAGGCGGCCGCGGATGGCGGCGTTCAAAGGCGGGCCTAATCTCCGGAGAAGAGATTGGGTCGGGCGAGTGACGGGAATCGAAGCCACAATGCGGTCTTTTCCATAGTTCACTTCCGTTTCCAGCGTGTTCCAGTCTTGGCATCTTCGATCACGATGCCGGCCTTGAGCAGTTCACCGCGGATCTGGTCCGCTTCGGCGTATTTTCCGCTGCGGCGGGCGCGCTCGCGCGCTTTCAGGCGCTCTTCGATTTCGACCTCGGTCAGCGTTTCGACCATGACCGGCGCGGCGTAACCGGCGCCG
>JASHQD010000631.1 GCA_030037755.1 Terriglobia bacterium | reverse complement strand
TAGACTGCTGTTAGCGATTGCATTTGGGGCGGTCAGTTGATAGGTTTGGCGGGCGGCCTGACATTGTTAACGGATATTCATGCTTGAAAACCCGCCGCGCTTTCGGGGAAACGGGGAAGATCAACCAAGCAGTCCGCGCAACCTCCCACAGCACTAGCACTTCCGGTCCGGTTGCCGTGACGCAGCGCGAATAGTTTCAATTCATCGAGGCAGCAGGTTCAGCCTGCTGTCAAATCAGGAGGACTCATGAGCGATCCTATTTTCGACATCGCAACCTTCAAGGTGCAGCTCCCTGAAGAGCTCGATCCGAAGTGCCAGGTCGACATGAACGGGGTGCGCTTTTACGGCGGGCAGGCTTGGAGCCAGTCAGCGAGTTCCTGGACGTTCGGGTCGCAGGGGTCGCCGACGTACGTGCTCATCGGGCTCGTCCCAGGGGGCGGCCCAGGGGTCGGCCCGGCGGCGTTCACACCGATGCTGCTCGCCTACGGCGTGGTCACGCTGAGCACCGATAACAGCGGAATCACCTTTAACAACTCCGTCGCATGGACGCAAGGCCTCTACACACTCGCCAACCAACTCGCGGTGGGGAAGGATACGCCCGCCCAGGTCTTTGGCGGGATGACGATTCAGCCACTTGACGGTGGTTTTTACACCGATTCGCTCCTCAACGCGGGAGTAATCTTCGACATCAAGACCTTCGTCCACGGCGCCGTTACGACGAGCAAGCCCAGTTCGTTCATTCCCGGCCAGCAAGTGCAATTCAGCGACCTGGTGAATCCTAGCGGCGGTGTGAAGAACGGCAACGGGTACCAAGTCGGCAGCATCATTTCGCTAACGGAGTTCAAGATCGAAGCGATCGATGGCAGTACGACGGTTCCGCTCCCAGACGCCTCGGCTGACGGTGGTATGGTGACGAGCAGTCCCGGCCTGAGCGAGGGCATTAACTGGGGCGCGCATCTCCCCCACGGGCAGCCGATGCAGTTGGCGACGACCGACCAGACGAACAAAAAATTCTACGCCGCCTTCACGCCGTCACGCATCCTGCTCACGAAGACGAGCGACGCGGTGTCGGAGCCTCTTCTGCAATTCGCCGGCGTGCAGACCGTCGAATACAAAGGTGGCAACATCACCTGGGGAGTGGGTTTTCAGGGCGCCGGTGACGCACAGTATCTCCAAATCGATTATCTGGGGTACTACCAATTCGTCAACGCGAACAACGGCAACAACCAGATCGTTGCCACGCTCAACCTGGGTGCCACGCCCACAGCCAATCTCATCACAACGAACGGCATTTCCAAAGGCGTGCTGACGATCGACATCCAGAATGCAAAAGCACCATTGGCAGACGATGATTGGGTCCACCTCATAGCCCTGAATCTGCCACCCAGTGGGACCAATGCGCAGCCGCTCACGCTAGAAACGCCATACCAGGTCACTAGCCTCAACGGCGCAACATTCCAGTTGAAGGATCCGGCGACGAACGCGGCCGGATTTGCAAATGTGGACGTGTCTGCAGCGACGCTGGTCAAGGAGATTTCGATCGTGAAAATCGATCAGGAGAATGTCACGGTCGGTGGCCAAACCGTGAAGCGAACGGTGGTCACGACATCACAGCCGCACGGCTTGGCAGTTGACGACGCCATTCGGTTCAAGGCGCTCAATCTGCAAGCGGGAACAATTAATGCTGACCAGGACTATTACGTCACGAACGTCTACGAAGATAAAGTCTCGCCACCCCCGCCCTCCTGCGCGTTCTCCTTCACAGAGCAACGTGGGGCTGCCTATGATCCGGTGGTGCCCCCCCAATCGGGTGCTGACGGCCGTGTGACGCTCCCGCTCGGCAAAATGTTTGGATTTGACGGCGGTGGCGAAATAACGGTGACGGCCACATGCAACGGCGGGTACCAGTCAGGAGACTGGGTCAAGCCTACCGATATCACCGTCGGGATCTCCGGTACGATTTCGATTAGCTATCGGGGGGGAGCGAGCGTCTCCGGCTCGATTTCTGCGAAAGGAAACAACGAAACAGCCGACGGTCTTGTCCTCAAGTGGCTGAATGGTGATTTCAGCCTTGCCGCGGGAGCGATCGACATCTCCGGATCGTTGACGGTGCGGAACAGCACAACAAACGAGGAGACGCTTGGCGCGAGTCTGTCCGGCCTCTCAGTTTCCTATATCAGGGGGGACGACGGCGCCGATACCTGGGCAATCAATGGCTCGATCGGTCTTTCGATTCCCGGTTTGGGGTGGAGCGGCACCGCCAACTTTGGGCATGGCCTAGCAAACGGATTGACTCTTGTCGACGGTGTCGTTCAGGAGTTTGCAGTCTCGTGGGTCGCGGATCACATCAAACCGCCCAGCACGCCAAGTGACTCTCCGTTCCCCCAAAGGCTCAGCGTCATGGGGGGAAACTTCAGCGTTGACTACAACCGCGACCCCGATCAGAGCGGTGATTGGTCGCTGCTGGTCGGAGGCGCGATCACGCTTGCGATCGGCGATTCAACGCCGGACGCCAACGGCAACTGGCAATCGTCGGTTGACGCCATTACGGTTGCCGTATCCCCCGGCGCCATCCAGCTTTACCAAAAAGGAATGAGATTCCTTCCGGGCGGCCGGTGGGAACTGGATGTCAACGGGCCGTTCAAGATCTATAAAATGCTCACCGTTTACCCCAAGAACTTCAAGTTGATCTACCAGCGTGCCGACCCCGTCAAGGGGACAGAAGATCAAATCCTTCTCTCGGGTACCGTGCTGTTCCCCGACTTGCGCAACGCGTCGGTTCAGTTGGGCACCGACGGCGCTTCCGGTGGACTGGAGCTTGACCCCGTCAAAGGAACCTGGAAGATCGACGGGTTTCGCCTCGTCATTCCGTCGT